>JAHWJR010000135.1 GCA_019348335.1 Actinomycetota bacterium | reverse complement strand
CCGAGAGGCGGCCGGTGGACGAGCCGACCGCGGCCAGCCCCGCCGCCGACGCCTCCTGACTCGACACCGAGGCGGCGGCGCCGTCCTGTTGGCCGGCCGCCTCGCCCAGCGCGGCCGCAGCCCCGGAGGTGTCGCCGGCGGACAGGGCAGCGGCGGCGTCGGCCAGCGCCGACGCCAGCGCCGGGTTCCCCTCGGTCTGGGTGGCGGCGAGGGCGGCCAGACGCTCGGCCAGCGCGGCCGCCTCCTCCGGGCTCAGGCCGGCGAGACCCTCAGCTGCGCGCGCCAGTTGCTCCGCGGCGCTGCCCTCGACACCGGCGGTCAGCGGGTTCGCCTCGAGACCGGCGGCCAGCCCCCGCACCGCCGCCTTCTGGGCCAAGAACCCGGGCTGCACGCCGGCGCCCAGCTCGGCGGCCGCCCGTTCGAGCGCCGCCCGCGCCGCCTCCAGGTCGCTCGCCCGCTCCAGCTCGGCGGCCAGGGTGTCGAGGCGGGCGGCGACATCGCCGGCCGGAGGGCCCAGCTCGGCCCGCAGGGCGTCGGCGTCCTCCCGCACCCGGACCGCCTCCTGCTCGAGCAGCGCCTGCTCGGCGGCCAGGCGCCGGCGCACCGTGTCCTGCGGGTTGGGTGCCACCGCCAGCCCGACGGCGACCACGGCCAGGGCGCCGAGCACGACCAGGCGCCGGCGGTCGAGGTGCAGGTGCACCGCATCGGCCGCCCGTCTCCCGGCGGCCAGGGCCCGGGCCCGGGCCCGGACCACGGCGGTCAGCGGCCCGGAGGCGTCGTCGAGCTCCAGGGCGGTGGCGAAGGCGTCGCCGGTGGCCAGGCCGCGGTCGGCGGCCCGGGCGGCCACGGGCAGCGGCACCCGCAGCAGCGCGGCGGACGCCGCCACGGTGGCGAGCACGGCGCCGACCACGGCGGCAGCGGCCGCTTCCGGCCACGCCCACGGCCGGAGCCGGGCCACCCCCACCAGGGCAACGGCCAGCGCCAGCGCCAGCGGCAGCACCAACCCGGCGGTGGCCACGCCCCACGCCAGCCGCAACCGCCGGCCGACGGCGACCAGGAGCTCGCGCACCGGGGCCTCCACCGGGGCGCTCATCCCACCGCCGCCCGGTTCGAGGGGGTGCGCAGCCGGCGGGTGGCGAGGAGAAAGGCGGCTCCGGCGGTGAACCCGAGCACGGCCGCCGAGCGGGCCCAGAAGGGGATCCCGCCGCCGGCGTCCTCAGGCCGGAGGGGACGGCCGTCGGGCAGCACGCCGACCACCACGCCCCGGCCTTCGTCGAAGAACTCGACGGGCCCGCCGTCGACCGGCATCGGCATGGGCATCGGCCGCCCCGGGAAGTCCTCCTCGAAGCCGCCGACGAAGCGCTGCTCCTCGGTGGCGAGCAGCAGGCGCAGCGGGTCGAACGGCGACGACGTGGTGAACCCGCCGAAGAACCCGTCGACGCCGGCTCGGCCGGTGGCGTCGGCGGCGGCGAAGAAGGGGTTGAGGGTCAGCACCGCCGTGCTGGGACGGCGCCCGGTGTCGTCGAGCACCTGCTGGGCCCCGTAGACCATGGCGGTACCGAGGACGAGGAACAGGGTCAGCCCGTAGGCGAGGATCATGGCGCCCTGGGTCCGGCGGGCCAGGCTCGAGCAGGCCAGGGCCAGGCAGGCCAGCACCAGACCGGTGGTCAGCACCGCGGCCACGCCACGGACCAGGTCCCCGACGCTCACGCCGCCGAGCACGAACGACACCCCCAGGAGGGGGAGTGTGGCCAGCACCAGCAGGAAGACGAAGGCGACCGACGACAGCAGCTTTCCGGCCAGGATCGAACGGGGCGACAGCAGGCTGACCTGCAGCGGCACGAGCGTCTGACGCTCCCGCTCCCCGCTCACGGCGTCGGCGGTGCCGCCGGGCACGATGAAGCACACCAGCACCAGCATGAAGAACAGCAGCGTCTCGAACAGGCTGCGACCCAGGCGGGCCGACTGGGTGGCCAGCGAGTCGCCGAAGGCGTCCTGTGCGCCCGACATCCCCGAGTAGACGACCTGGAGGATGAGGGCGAGCACCGCCAGGTAGACGGTCACCACGATGGTGGTGCGCCGGGTCCGCAGCCGTTCCTTGATCTCCCGGGCCAGGACCGGGTTGCGCGGACGTCCCCCGAGCCTCATTGCACGACCCCCTTGGTGACGCGCAGGAACAGGTCCTCGAGCCCGCTGCTGGTCTCGGTGAACTCCACCACGGGCAGGCCGTCGGCGACCAGGCGGGCCAGCAGCGCCTGCTGCTCCTCCTCGGAGCCGACGGTGTGCTCCTGGACCTCGCCTCCTGCCAGGCGGACCCGGACCACCCGTGCCCCGCCCAGCTGGTCGCCGATCGACCTCGGGCTCCCGACCGCCAGCAACCGACCTGCCTCGAGGATCGCCACCTCGCTGCACATCTCCTCGAGCTCGGCGAGGATGTGCGAGCTGATCACCACCGTCTTGCCCATGTCCCGCAGCTGGACGAGCAGCTCCCGCAGCTCGACCCGGGCACGCGGGTCGAGCCCGCTGGCCGGCTCGTCGAGCACCAGCACCTCGGGATCGTGCACCAGGGCCCGGGCCAGGCTGAGGCGCTGCTTCATGCCCCGTGACAGCGAGTCGACCATGGCTCGGCGCTTGCCGGCCAGGTCGACCAGCTCGAGCAGACCGTCGATCAGGCCGGGCCACGAGTTGCGGGGAAGGCGGTAGGCGCCGGCGAAGAACTCCAGGTACTCGTCCACCCGGAGGTTGTCGTAGACCCCCATGACGTCGGGCATGTAGCCGAGCGTCGCCCGTACCGCCCGCGGGTCCTCGACCGGGTCGTGGCCGGCCACCCGCACCCGGCCGGCGGTGGGCGTGAGCAGCGAGGCCAGCACGAGGAACGTGGTGCTCTTGCCCGCCCCGTTGGGGCCGATGAGCCCGAAGATGGCTCCCCGAGGCACGGACAGATCGAGGTCACGCACGGCGAACAGGTCGCCGTAGCGCTTGGTGAGGCCCTCGACCTGCACCGCCAGGTCGACACCCTCACCCGCCGGCGCCGCGGAGAGGTCGTGGGGCGCGGTCATGGCGCCAGCCCCAGCGTCACCAGGTGGAACCGGCTGAGCATGAACGGGTCGATGCCGAACTGCGCCCCGCCCGAGACCCGGGCCCACACCACGCCGCCCTCGGCCGCCCCCGCCGGCAGGTCGTGGCCGACGGGGGGCCCGAACGGTTGCCCGCCGGCGAAATCGGGAGGCATGGGACCCTCGGGCAACACCGTGCCTTCCTCGAACTGCATGCCGCCTCCCTCGAACCTCATGCCGCCTTGGGCACGGCCCGAGCCGCCTCCCCCTCCGACGCCGTTGCCTCCGGGCGCCTCGCCACCGGCCAGCGTCTGCCACGCCCCGTCGACCCACACGGCGAGGGAGAGGCCTTCCGGCGCCCAGAGCTGCACGTCGGGCGGCACCGGCCCGCCCTCGTCGGGCAGGGCGAGGCGCACCACGAGGGGCGCCCGCTCGTCGAACACGCCCGAGCCCAGGAACGGGCCCCTGACCACTTCGGTGCGCACGGCCGCCGGTGACAGCCCGTCGTCCCCCCCGGCCACGGGAGCGGTGGTCACCACCATGGTGCGGCCGGTGAGCGAGGCGTCCGTGCCGCCGACCGGAGGCGAGTGCTCGCGGGTCCATCCCGCCGCCGCCACCCTCCCGGGGATGAGCACCTGGGCGGCGGCGTCCCCCTCGAACTGGCTCCACAGGCCCGGGCTCACGACCGAGCTCCGGTCCGGAGGCCGGTCCCACCCGGCGACGTCGGGCCAGGCCCTGACCACGGGCGGGAGCTCCTCGCGGGCACGCTCACGAAGGCCGAGCGTCCACGGTTGCTCCTCGCCCGCCTCCAGCCGCCCCACGTTCACGGCGAAGCGGTCGTGGAGGATGGCGACCTCGTCGAGGGCGAACGGCAGCGTGTTGCGCACGCGTCCCTCCACGTGGTCGTCGCCCGCCGCGGTGGCCGTCACCTCCAGGGCGCCCTCGGCGGGCGCCGGTCCCCGCGTGCGGTGCACGCCGAACTGGCCGACGTCCAGCCGCTGGCGCACGGTCGTGCCCTCGGGGCCCAGCGTCGCCGCCAGCTCGGCGGGAGGCCCACCGGAGGTGATCGAGCGCCCGGCCGCCGCCCACCGGTGGGGGTAGACGACCTCGGCGCTGCCACCGCTGCGCGACACCAGCCCCACCGTCGTGGTCGCCATCGCTCCCGCCGGCGTGGTGTGGAGCACCGTGGCGTGGGCCACCTTGGCCTCGCCCCGAGCCTGGCGCCCGGCCCCGTAGGCCACGCCGGTGAAGGCCAGCGCCACCAGGGGAAGGGCCACCCAGCCCAGCTCGCCGCGGCCTCGACGGCGCAGCAGGGTGAGGGTGAGGGGCACGGCCACCAGCACGTAGACGACCAGGAAGGCGACCAGCCAGCTCAGGCGGGGGATGCGCAGGCCGGCATCGGTGGCCAGTGTCCGGTCCAGCCCTTCGGGGTCGAAGAACTCGCCGGTCTCCCCCATCCCGATGGGGGTGGGCTCGACCAATCCGGGCCACCTGCCGGCGGCCATCGCTCCGCTGGTGGAGCGCACCTCGCCCAAGCCGGCAGCGGTGCGGCCGTCACCGCCCGGTTGCCAGGGGGCGGGCAGGCCGGGGACCTCCTCTCCGGGGCGGGTGTCGACGAGCAGGTGGCCACCCCCTGCAACCCAGGCCAGCACCCCCTCTCGGGTGGCGCCGTCGAGGCCAGCCAGGTCGTCGGGCGACGAGCCGATCACGTCGAGCGCCGCCAGGCTGGCGGGAGCAGCGGCCAGCTCGGCCTCGCCCAGGGCGGCGAAGCGGGCCGTGCCGGCGTCGACGGCCAGCGGCGCCGGTGCCGGCGGCTCGCGACCCTGGAGCACGCCGGGCAGCAGTCCCACCAGCTCCTGGTCACTGGCCGCCCTGATGGTGGCCGATCCGGAGGTCACCTCGGCGCCGTTCGCCGTTAGGACGGCGTCCAGTTGCAGCCGGTCGGTGTCCGAGGGCGTCGGCACCACCACGACGACCTCCTTGACGCTGCCGCCCGGCACCTCGACGGGAACGGTGGTCACGACGCTGTCCCCGAAGCCGCCCCGGGAGCGCACCACGAGCTCGCCCCGCAACAGCCGGTCTCCCCGCACCCGTACCCGCACCGGCACCGGGTGCCGGCTGCGGTAGGCGCCGCCGTAGCCAGCGTCGACCTCCAGCTCGGTGACCGCTCCGGCCGGCGTCGCGGCCGGCGGGACCGCGCCGAGCAGCAGTATCGCCACGGTGGCGCCGATCAGCCGACGAGCTCGCACGACCCTTCGACCTCCGAGACCGGCCACCGGTTCCCACCTTCCTGGCCCGACCTGCCGGGG
>JAHWJR010000017.1:15174-18252 GCA_019348335.1 Actinomycetota bacterium | reverse complement strand
CGGCGGAGCACGCCCAGGCCCAGCTTCTCGTACACCACCACGGCGACGATCCCCATGACCACGAGCATGGCGGCGCTGTGGACCACCACCGCCATGGCTCCCGTCCACAGCGACGCGCCGCCGGCGCCCAGGTCGAGCAAGGCGTGCTCGTCACCGGCCCCGTTCCCCGGCCCCGACGAGAGGCCGAGCAGCACCGGGAGGAGCATGAGGCCGGCGCCGTGAGCGCTCGACATGAGGAACGACCACAGCACCAGTTGGCGGCGGTTGACCCGGAAGCCCACCCAGCGGGGATGGCGGGGCCGCACCAGCTTCCACAGCCCGAAGCCGACGAGCAGCACCGCACCGAGGGACCGCACCACCGCCATCGGCCCGGCGGCCAGCGCCCCACCGAGGGCGACGACCACCAGGGCCACCGACAGCTCGTGACCCACGGCGATGGGCACCAGCGCCCCGGTCACCGCCCGGCGCGACTGCTCCTGGAGACCCAGGCCCACGGCGAAGAGCCACCCCATCCCCGGGTTGAGCCCGTGGTAGGCCCCGAGCAGGGCGAGGGCGACCCAGGGCCACCAGCCGTCCACTGCGCCCGCGACCTACGAGGTCGCCGCTACGGGAAGCAGTACGAGTCGGACGAGGCGTCCCCGCCCTGGAGGCGGATCTGGTGGGGCCGCTCCCCCTCGAAGGGAACGAAGAAGTCGGGATCGACGGCCAGCCCCCCGCCCGGGTCGGCGTCGAGCTTCACCGCCCAGCCGTCGATGCCCTCCGGGTAGAACTGGGCGTCCCAGGTCCCGTACAGCGAGTTGGTCAGGTACACCCGCCGGCCGTCCCGGCTCACCTCCACCATCTGCGGCCCGCCGGTCAGCGGGCCGGAGGCCGGGTGGGGCGAGCGGGCGACGATGCCACCGAGGCGGGCCGTGCCGGTGAGCTGCGGTGCGAACGGGTCGGACACGTCGTACTGGTGGAGCTCTCCGGTGCCCCAGCACGACACGTACAGGTAGCGGTCGTCGAGGCTGAGGTCGATGTCGGTCACCAGCGGCGGCACCGCCGAGAACGGCTGGAGGGCCGGCGGGAGCTGCTCGGGCTCGGCCGGCTGGGCGGGGATCTCGATGACCTTGCGCACGTCCCAGCTGCCGTTCGATTGGAACCAGGTCCACACCGACGCCGACAGGTCGGCGGTGGAGACGACCACGCCGACGAAGCCGTAGGCCTTGGTGGGGTCGTGGGCGGGGCGCAGCTCGAGCACCATCTGCTGCTCGGGCCCGAGGTCGATGGCCTGCACGTGGCGCCGGCGGCGCAGGTCCCACACGTGCAGGTGGTGCCCGTACTGGCCCAGCAGGTCGGGGTTGAGCCCGTCCTCGACCATGTTGGGCGTGCCCCACTCGCTGGTGAGCATGGTGTCGTGGCCGAGGTGCCACCAGAAGTCGTAGGCCAGGTGCTGGGGCCCCCGGTCGACCTCCCACCGGCCGAGCGGATCGAAGCTGTCGTGGTCGAGCAGGAAGATGCCCCCGGGCCCGTCGCCGTCGGGGGCGCCCAGCCCGTTCATGTACACCCCCTCGGGCCCGCAGTGGCTGGTGTGGGGCCGGCTGTAGCCGGTGCGGCGGTGCAGCTCGTCGGGCTCGATGACCTTGGCGATGGTCGGGGCACGGGGGTCGGGCTTGGTGTCGATCACGTGGATTCGCGACGAGCGCAGGCCCGGAACCAGGAGGTAGCGGCGCTCCACGTGAGGGTGAGGGGCGTAGGGGCACAGGGCCGAGCTGCAGGCGTTCCATCCGAAGTGGTGGAGCTCGTCGCCCACATTCGGCATGTCCAGGCGTCCCACCACCTGGGCGTAGGTGGGAGACCCGGGATCGGTGTCGAGCACCCCCAGCGCATCGGGGTTGCCGGAGGTGTTCAGCAGGGCCACGTAGGCCAGCTCCTCGGGCTCGGCCGCCATGGCCATGCGCGCCGAGGGATAGAAGGTGGGATCCGGTCGCCAGGACGCCATGGGCGCTCCTCCTGCTCGATGTGCTCGAGGTCGGTGGTGCGGCGGGGTCGGCGCCCGGGGGGCATCTCGGCCCTACCGATGCAGAGCATAAGCCAGAACCCCTTCCACCGGCCCTGGTCATCCGCCGCCGAGGGTCGAGAGCCCCTGAGCCCGGCCGGTACGCTGCCGCTCGTGGCCGCCAACCCCCTCTCCCGCAGCGGCGACGACACCCCGGCGTTCCGCTACGGGGCCGCGCTCGCCAACGAGATCGAGTCGCGCTGGCAGGACCGCTGGGCCGCCGAGGGGACGTACCACACGCCCAATCCCAGCGGCGCCCTGGCCGACGGGTTCGAGCGGGTGGCAGGACGACCGAAGCTCTACGTGCTCGACATGTTCCCGTACCCCAGCGGCGTGGGGCTCCACGTCGGCCATCCCCTCGGCTACATCGGCACCGACGTCTACGCCCGGTTCAAGCGCATGACCGGCTTCAACGTGCTCCACGCCATGGGCTACGACGCCTTCGGCCTTCCCGCCGAGCAGTACGCGGTGCAGACCGGACAGCACCCCCGGCTGACCACCGAGGCCAACATCGCCAACATGCGCCGGCAGTTCCGGGCGCTGGGACTGGGCCACGACGAACGGCGCAGCGTGGCCACCACCGACGTCGCCTATTACCGGTGGACGCAGTGGATCTTCCTTCAGATCTACCACTCGTGGTTCGATCCCGAAGCCGACCGGGCCCGGCCCGTCGCCGAGCTGGTGGACGAGCTCGAGTCGGGCGTCCGCCCGGCCGTCGACGACGACCATCCCGAGGGGCGCCAGTGGTCGGAGCTGTCCGACGACGAGCGCCGGCGGGTGGTCGATTCCCACCGCCTGGTGTACCTCGACGAGGCGCCGGTCAACTGGTGCCCGGGGCTGGGCACGGTGCTGGCCAACGAGGAGGTCACCGCCGACGGGCGCAGCGAGCGGGGCAACTTCCCGGTCTACAAGCGGCCCCTGAAGCAGTGGAAGATGCGCATCACCGCCTACGCCGAGCGCCTCCTCGACGACCTCGACCTCATCGACTGGCCCGACCGCATCCGCTCCATGCAGCGCAACTGGATCGGCCGCAGCGAGGG
>JAHWJR010000017.1:7527-15074 GCA_019348335.1 Actinomycetota bacterium | reverse complement strand
GAGTCGCGGGTCAAGACCGGCGTGTTCACCGGCTCGTTCGCCGTCAACCCGGCCACTGGCGGGCACATCCCGGTGTTCATCGCCGACTACGTCCTCATGGGGTACGGGACCGGGGCCATCATGGCCGTCCCCGCCCAGGACCAGCGCGACTGGGACTTCGCCGAGGCGTTCGACCTGCCCATCGTGCGCACCGTGACCCCGCCCGGCGACTGGGCGGGCCAGGCCTACGTCGGCGAGGGCCCAGCCATCAACAGCGGGTTCCTGGACGGCCTGGAGGTGAGCGAGGCCAAGCGGGCCATGGTGGCCTGGCTGGAGGGGCAGGGGCACGGTGAGGGCACCGTCACCTACCGGCTGCGCGACTGGCTGTTCAGCCGCCAGCGCTACTGGGGCGAGCCCTTCCCCATCGTCTACGACGACCAGGGCCGGCCGGTGGCCCTGCCCGAGTCCGTGCTGCCGGTCGAGCTGCCCGAGATCGACGACTACACGCCGACGGTCGTGGGCGACGACGACGACAGCGTCCCCGAGCCACCGCTGGGCCGGGCCAAGGAGTGGGCCGAGGTGACGCTCGACCTCGGTGACGGCCCGAAGACGTACCGCCGCGAGCTGAACACCATGCCGCAGTGGGCGGGGTCGTGCTGGTACTACCTGCGCTACCTCGACCCCGACAACGACGCCGCCCTGGTCGACCCCGACGTCGAGCGCTACTGGATGCAGGGCTCCAAGCCCGACGGCCGGCCGGCGTTCGGCGGCGTCGACCTGTACGTGGGCGGCGTCGAGCACGCCGTGCTCCACCTGCTCTACGCCCGCTTCTGGCACAAGGTGCTGTTCGACCTCGGGCACGTGTCGACGCCCGAGCCGTTCGAACGGCTGTTCAACCAGGGCTACATCCTCGCCGACGCCTTCCTCGACGAGCGCGGTTTCCACGTGGAGGCGTCCGAGGTGGAGGGCGACCCCGAGTCGGGCTTCACCTTCCGGGGCCAGCCGGTGCGCCGCGAGCTGGGCAAGATGGGCAAGAGCCTGAAGAACGCCGTCTCGCCGGAGGCGATCCACGGCGAGTACGGCACCGACACCCTCCGGCTCTACGAGATGGCGATGGGCCCGCTCGACGCCGACCGGCCCTGGAACGCCAGGGACATCATCGGGGTGCACCGGTTCCTCCAGCGGCTGTGGCGCAACGTGGTCGACGAGGAGACCGGGGCGGCGCGCGTGGTCGACGCGCCGGCCGGCGACGAGCTGCGGCGTGCGTTGCACCGGACCATCGACGGGGTGCGGTCCGACATGGACGGCCTGCGGTTCAACACCGCGGTGGCCAAGCTCACCGAGCTCAACAACACGCTGACTCGGGAGGTCACCGCCTCCGGCGCAGCGACCCCACGCGAGGTGGCGGAGGGCCTGGTGCTGATGCTGGCGCCCCTGGCCCCCCACGTGGCCGAGGAGCTGTGGGCGCGCCTGGGCCACGAGTCGTCCCTGGTGTGGACGCCGTTCCCCGAGGCCGATCCCGCCCTGCTGGTCGACGAGGAGATCGAGCTGCCGGTCCAGGTGGCCGGCAAGGTGCGTGCCCACGTGCGGGTGCCGGCCGACGCCGACGAGGCCGCCGTGGAGGCGGCGGTACTGGACGACGACCGGGTGCAGGCGGCCCTGGCCGGGCGGGAGGTCCGCCGCGTCGTGGTGGTGCCCGCCCGGCTCGTCAACCTGGTGGTGTAGTGGCACCGGCTCGGGAGGACGAGGGGTTCGGGGAGCAGGCCGGCGCTGGTAGCGTCGGAGGCCGGTACGGGGCTGTAGCTCAGTTGGAAGAGCGCCTGCGTGGCACGCAGGAGGCCGTCGGTTCGAGTCCGATCAGCTCCACGTCCCCCGCTCCTCGGCCCTTCCGGCGGTGAGCACCACCCGCCAGAAGGAGAGCGGCCGGCTCGGCGCCGGCATGCTGGCCAGTGCGGTGGTCGGCGCCGGGGTGGCCGCCGGCACGCTGATGGAGGGCCGCGACCGCCGGGCGGTGCTGGCCGATCCCCAGCACGCCGAGCTGGCCCGGGCGCCCCAGGGCGAGGCTCTGGCCGTGGGCGCGCCCGACGGCACCACGCTGCACGCCGAGGTCTTCGGCCCCGACGACGCCCCCACGGTGGTGCTGGCCCACGGCTGGCTGTGCACGGGGCGGGTCTGGCACCACCAGCTGCGGGCGCTGACCGGTGACCTGCGGGTCGTGGCCTGGGACCTGCGGGGCCACGGGAAGAGCGCTCGAGCCGCCACCGGCGACTACTCCACGGCGGCCCTCGCCGGCGACCTCGCCGCCGTGATCGACCGGACCGTGCCCGCCGGCCAGCAGGCCGTCGTCGTGGGGCACTCCATGGGCGCCATGGTCATGGTCGCCTGGGCCGATGCCCATCCCGAGCAGGCGCGGACCACACTCGCCGGCGCCGTGCTGGTCAACACCGGCGTCGAGCAGCTCGTGGGTCGGTCTCGCATCTTCGCCGGTCCCGCCGCCCTCTCGGCGGCACGGGAGGCGGTGGGGCGGCGGCTGCTGGGCTGGGCGGCGCCGTGGCCCAGCCACCCTCGTCCGCTGGTGTCGCGCCTGGTGGCGGCCGCCGTGCTCGGCCCCGACGCCTCACCGGCCCAAGTGGACTTCTGCACCCGCATGGTCATGGACGTCCCCGCCGAGGTGCGGGGCGCCTTCGGGGCGACCCTGGCCAGCTTCGACCTGGCTCACGGGCTCGAGGCGTTGACGGTGCCCACGGTCGTGATCGCCGGGGAGCACGATCGCCTCACCCCACCGGTGCATGCCCGGGCCATGGCCGAGGTGCTCCCACGGGCAACGCTGGTGGAACTGCCCACCGTCGGGCACATGGCGCCGCTGGAGTCCTCCGCCGAGGTGACCGGCGCCATCCGGGTCGTGGCTGACCTGGTCCTTCGTCCGGTCGCGGGCTGAGACCGGCGGTCGGTATCGTCGCTCGGATGACAACCCTGACGACCGGCACTGACCACGGCCTCTTCGAGTTGCGCCGAGGGCAGCCGTCGGCGGCCATCCAACTGGGTGGCAACACCGTCGACGCCCTCGTCGCCGACGACAGCGGCTGGTGGGCGGTGGTCGAGGGGTGGGAGCTGTGGCGTGCGCCGAGCCACCGGCGCTGGTGGGACCTGCAGGCCATCGCTTCCAGCCCCCGGCTGACCTGCCTGCTGCCCACGCCGTTGGGGCTGTTCGCCGGCACGGCCGAGGGTCACCTGAACCGGCTGGGCGACGACGGCCGCCTCGACCCCGTCGAGGGGTTCGACCACGTCGAGGGTCGGGCCGAGTGGCACACGCCCTCGGGTGGGCCGCCGGCCACACGGACGCTGTCGTGGGCCCCCGACGGCGACGGCGACGGCAGGCTCTACGCCGGCATCCACGTCGGTGGGATCGTCCTGTCCACCGACGGCGGGCAGTCGTGGCGACCCGGCGGCCTCGACATCCACGCCGACGTCCACCAGGTGCTCGCCGGCACAGCTCCGGGCCGGGTGTTGGCCGCCTGCGCCCGTGGCCTGGCCGTCAGCGAGGACGGCGGCGAGACGTGGCGCATCGACGACGAGGGGCTGCACGCCACCTACTCGAGGGCGGTGGCAGCCACCGCCCGCAGCGTGGTGCTGTGCGCCTCCAACGGGCCCGACGGGAAGCAGGCGGCGATCTACCGCCGGCCGGTGGACGGGAACGGGCCCTTCGAGCGGTGCCGTGAGGGGCTCCCCGAGGACCTCGGCGGCAACGTCGAGACCGGCTGCCTGGTGAGCGACGGCGAGACCCTCGCCTTCGCCGCACCCAACGGCCAGGCCTACACCTCCACCGACGACGGCGTCACCTGGACCCGCTTGGTGGAAGGGCTCTCCAAGGTGCGCTGCCTGGCCATCTCCGGCTGAGACAGGTTCCTCAGGCCTCCACCAGCTCGGGGAGCACCCGCTCGGCGAACTCCTCCACCCGCGCCCGCCCCTCGGTGGGCCAGCTGCACACCAGGGAGGACACGCCCGCGGCCCGGCAGTCGTCGGCCCGGCGCCGGACCTCGTCCCACGGCTCCGAGAGCGAGAGGTTGGTCGAGCGCACGATGGCGGCAGGGTCCCGGCCGGCGGCCTCGGCGCTGGCGGCCACGATGGCCCACTTGCGCGACAGCACGTCCGGCGGGGCGAAGGAGTGCCAGGCGTCGGCCACCCGACCGATCAGCGGGAGCATGCGCCGCTCGCCGGAACCACCGATCCACAGGGGTGGGTGGGGCCGCTGCACCGGCCGGGGCCGGTAGGTGGCGTTGCGCAGCTGGTAGTGGCGACCCTCGAAGCTCACCCCGTCGCCGGTCAGGAGCAGGCGCACGACCTCGACCGCCTCCTCCAGGCGCTCGACCCGCTCTCGGGCCGGCGGGAAGGGGAAGCCCAGCTGGCGGTGCTCGTCGGCGAACCACGCCGCCCCCAGCCCGAGGTCGAGCCGGCCCGAGGAGATGTGGTCGAGGGTGACCACCTGGGCCGCCAGGAGCGAGGGATGACGGTAGGTCACGCCGGTGACCAGGGTCGCCAGGCGGATGCGGGTGGTGGTGGCGGCGAGACCGGCGAGAAGGGTCCACGCCTCGAGGCAAGGGCCGGGACCCTGGCCGTAGAGCGGCTTGAAGTGGTCGAAGACCCAGGCGCCGTCGAAGCCTGCCTCCTCGGCGAAGCGGACCCGTTCCACCAGCTCCGGCCACTCGACGCGGTGCTGGGACGTCTCGATGCCGACCCGCACCCCGGGAACCCCGGCTAGCGCTGGCCGGCTGCCCGGCCGCCGTCGTCGGCGAGTGCCTGCCCGTCGTCACTCCAGTCGAGGCGGGGGACGTCGCCCCACAGCCGCTCGAGCTCGTAGTAGGCACGAGCCTCGTCGAGCAGCACGTGGACGACCACGTCGCCGTAGTCGAGCAGGATCCAGCGGGCGTCGTCGGCACCCTCGACCCGCAGGGGCGCCGAGCCGTCCCGGCGCCGGAGCTGGTCCTCGACCTCCTCGGCGATGGTGCGGGCCTGGCGCGGGTTGGTGGCGCTGGTCACCACGAACCACTCGGCGATGGCCAGCACGCTGCCGACCTCGAGCGCCACCGTGTCGGCCCCGTTCTTGGACCAGGCGGCTCGCGCCGCCAGGCGGGCCCGCTCGGCGCTGCTGGCGTCGGTCGTCAGGGCGTGGCGCTCCGGGACGGGCTCATCTGGCCCTCAGCGTACAGACCACGCTGGCGGATGACGTGGACCACCGGTTCCGGCACCAACCACTCGAGCGGCCGCCCGTCGACGAACCGGGCGCGCAGGTCGGTGCTCGACACCTCGAGGCGGGGCACCTCCACGACGAGGTGGTCCCAGTGCGGGGGCGGTCCGGCGTCGTCCGGGCCGGGCCGGGTCACCACCACCAGGCGGCTGGCGGCCAGGACCTCGTCGATCCGCTCCCAAGTGGCCAGGCTGGCGGCGGCGTCGCTACCGAGGATGACGTACAGCTCGGCCCCCGGATGGGCCCGGTGCAGGTCAGCCAGCGTGTCGGCGGTGTAGGAGACGCCGCCGCGCTCGATCTCGATGCTGCTGGCCTGGATCCCCTCCACACCGACCACCGCCGCCTCGACCATGGCCAGGCGGTGGGCGGCGGGAGTGACGGGCAGGGTGGCCTTCTGCCACGGGTCGTTGGCCACGACCAGCAGCACGCAGTCGAGCGCCAGGGCGTGGCGGACGTTGACGGCGGTCACGAGGTGGCCCACGTGGATGGGGTCGAAGGTCCCCCCGAAGACCCCGATCCGCTCAGGCATGCCGGGCCCACACCTGCTCGGCCAGGGTGGCCAGGGGCCCGCTCGTCTCCACCGGGTACGCCTGCCCACCCGGCTCCAGGCTGCGCAGCTCGTCCGGGAGCGCCGCCAGTGTCGCCCGCCCCCGCTCCTGGACCTCGGGGAGCGCCGGCGCCGGCTGGCAGCGCTCGCCGCCGGCCATGACCCGCTCGAGCACCGGTTCCCCGCCGGCGACCGACTCCGAGGCCAGGGCCAGCACGTCGCGTGCGTAGCGCCCGTCCTCACCGCGCACCCGCCACACCTGCTTGCACCCGGGCAGGCTGGCCTTGCCGGCCGACCGCTTGGCCTTGGGACCGTCGACGTCCTCGACCAACTTGTAGACCGCGCCCAGCGACGGCGCGTCGGCGCTGGTGCCCAACTGGGTGCCGACACCGAAGGCGTCGATGGGCGCCCCCGACTCCAGGAGCGCAGCGATCCGGTGCTCGTCGAGATCACCGGAGACGACGATGCGCACGCCGTCGAGACCGCCCTCGTCGAGGATGGCCCGCACCGACTGCGACGCCGGGCCCAGGTCGCCGGAGTCGATGCGCACGGCACCCACGGTGGCGCCCTCGGGGGCGAGCTCCCGGGCCACCTCCACCACCAACCGGGCAGCCCGCTCGGTGTCGTAGGTGTCGATGAGGAGGGTGCACGCATCGGGGAACGACCGGGCGAAGGCCAGAAAGGCCTCCCGCTCGGAGGCGAAGCGGGTGACGTAGGAATGCGCCATGGTGCCGTTGACCGGCAGCCCGAAGGCCGAGCCGGCGGCCACCAGTGAGGTGCCGGCGGCGCCACCGACGAACGCGGCCCGGGCCCCGAGCAGGGCGGCGTCGGGGCCATGGTCCCGCCGGGGCGAGAAGTCGACGAAGCGCCGGTCGCCGCAGGCCAAGGCCACCCGGGCGGCCTTGGACGCGACCATGGTGGAATGCGCCATCAAGTTGAGCAGGGCGGTCTCGACCACCTGGGCCTCCACCAACGGGGCAGTGACCCGCAACAGGGGCTCGCAGGCGAAGGCGGCCTCGCCCTCGGGCACGGCCCACACCTCGCCGGTGAAGCGCAGCTCCGACAGCCGGTCGAGGAAGGAGGGGTCGAACAGCCCGAGCGAGTCGAGGTAGCGCAGGGCGGACGGCTCGAAGTGCAGCTCCTCGAGGAACGCCACCGCCGGCTCCACCCCGCAGGCCAGGAGAAAGCGACGGGTCGAGGGAAGGCTCCGGACGAACAGGTCGAAGGTGGCCGGGGTGTCGAGGCCGCACTGGTGGTAGCTGGCCGCCATGGTCAGCTCGTAGAGGTCGGTGAAGAGGCCGTCCCCCTGGCGCACCAACATCAGTCCAGGTCGATCCCCGCCCCGGCCATCTCGGCCAGGGCTGCCTCGCCGTCGCCGGGCTGGAGGTCGACCGCGGCCACCGCCCTGGTCAGCACCGTGGTGGCGAACCCGAGGCGGGCGGCGTCGAGCGCCGTCTCCTTGACGCAGACGTCGGTGGCCAGGCCGGCCACGACCACCCGCTCGATGCCTCGCTCGCGCAGCAGGCCCTCGAGCTCGGTCGGCACCGTCTCGCCGCTGCGGGGATCGCGCATGGTGAAGCCCGAGTAGCCGTCCTCACCGGCGGTGCCCTTGCGGACCACCGGCCCGGCGATGCGCAGCTCGGGATGCAGCTCCGCCCCCCAGGTCCCCTGGACGCAGTGCACCGGCCAGACGCCACCGTCCTTCTCGAAGTGGGGGGTGTCGGGTGGGTGCCAGTCCTGGGTGGCGACGACGAAGCCCCCGGCGGCCGTGGCCCG
>JAHWJR010000017.1:0-7427 GCA_019348335.1 Actinomycetota bacterium | reverse complement strand
CCGCGGAAGGAACGTCCAGACGGCCCCGGGCGTTCGTAGAGATGGTACGGCGCCTCCCCCCGCCGGGAACTTTCGACCGCAGCTCGGGAATGACGTCGACGTGACGAGTGTTGGAACGGGATACAATGAGAGATTCAGTCGGACAATACCTCCACGAGATCGGGCTCGTCCCCCTCCTCAACGCGGCCCAGGAGCGCGAGCTCTCGCAGAAGGTCGAGGCAGGACGTGAGGCCCAGGCGCTGCTCGACGCCGGCGAGACCGGCCGGCGCCGCACCGAGCTGAAGCGGACCATCCGTGAGGCCGCCCGCGCCCGGGACTACTTCATCCGGGCCAACCTGCGCCTGGTGGTGAGCATCGCCCGCCGCTACCCCCTGCCCCCGGGCATGGACCTGCTCGACCTCATCCAGGAGGGCAACCTCGGGCTCGAGCACGCCGTCGAGAAGTTCGACTGGCGCAAGGGCTTCAAGTTCTCCACCTACGCCACCTTCTGGATCCGCCAGGCCATCGGTCGGGCGCTCGACCAGAAGGCCAACCTGGTGCGGCTGCCCAGCGAGCGCTCGGCCCAGCTGCGAGCGGCGCTGCGGGCGGTCTCGGGTGAGGGCGACGAGCTCGACGACGAGCTGGCCAACCTGCACCGTCTGGCCACCCCCACCAGCCTCGACCGCACCGTCGGCGACGACGGCGAGCAGGAGCTGGTCGACCTCCTCCCCGACGCCCTGCCCGGTCCCGAGCAGGTCGTGATCGAGCAGATCCACGAGGAGATGGTCACCAACCTCCTCGACCGCCTCGAGCCCCGCGCCCGGGTCGCCGTCGAGCACCGCTTCGGCCTGGCCGACGGTCAGAAGCACAGCTTCCGTGAGGTCGGTGAGGTCCTCGGCGTCACCGCCGAGGCAGCCCGCCGCATCGTCAAGCGGGCGGTCGACGAGCTCAAGATCGACGCCGAGAGCATCGCCGCCGCCTGAGGTGGGCCCCGACGAGGCCCGAGACTTCCTCCGGGAGAACCACCGCGCCGTGCTCGCCACGCGCCGCCGCGACGGGCGACCGCAGATGTCGCCCGTGGTGGTGGCCGTCGACGACGACGGCCGGGTGCTGGTGAGCACCCGCGAGACGGCGATCAAGACCAAGAACGTCGAACGAGACCCGAACGTCTCATTGTGCGTGATGAGCGACCGCTTCTTCGGGCCGTGGGTGCAGATCGACGGCGAGGTCGAGATCGCCCGGCGGCCCGAGGCGCTGGACGTGCTGGTGGACTACTACCGGCGGGTCTCCGGCGAGCACCCCGATTGGGACGACTACCGGGCCGCCATGGAGCGGGAGCGCCGGGTGGTGCTGCGCATCTCCATCACCTCGGCCGGCCCCGACGTCGCCGGTTGATCCGCCGCCGTTCCGCAGAACCACGTTGCCGAAGCC
The DNA here is from genome assembly GCA_019348335.1 of Actinomycetota bacterium. GTDB lineage: Bacteria > Actinomycetota > Acidimicrobiia > Acidimicrobiales > CADCSY01 > JAHWJR01. The sequence goes on along the minus strand of JAHWJR010000017.1, from coordinate 6,017 downwards.
GAGTTCCTCGGCCACCCTGGTAGCGATGTCCTCGTCCTGGTCTCCCCCGTCGTGGCGCGAGCTGACCGCCGCCCAACAGCCTGACTGGCCCGACTCGGCCGCCCTCGACCGCGCCCTCAAGGAGCTGTCGACCTACCCGCCGCTGGTTTTCGCCGGCGAGGCACGCGCCCTGACGGGCAGTCTGGCCGAGGTGGCCGCCGGCCAGGCCTTCCTGGTGCAGGCCGGCGACTGCGCCGAGTCGTTCGATACCTTCTCCGCCGACACCATCCGCGACAAGCTCCGGGTCATCCTCCAGATGGCCGTCGTGCTCACCTACAGCTCCGGGGTGCCGGTGGTGAAGGTGGGACGCATCGCCGGGCAGTTCGCCAAGCCCCGCTCCTCGCCCTTCGAGCGGGTGGGCGACCTCGACCTGCCCTCGTTCCGCGGCCACATGGTCAACGACAGCGCCCCCACCGCCGATGCCCGGGTGGCCGACCCGCAGCGCCTGGTGACCGCCTACCACCAGGCGGCCTCCACCTTGAACCTGCTGCGGGCCTTCACCAAGGGTGGCTTCGCCGACCTCGGCCGGGTCCACGCCTGGAACCGGGAGTTCGTGGCCAGCAGCGCCCAGGGCCGGCGCTACGAGGCCATCGCCGACGGCATCGAGCGGGCGCTGCGGTTCATGGCTGCCTGCGGGATCGACCTCCAGTCCGAGCACCAGCTGCACGAGGTCGACTTCTACACCAGCCACGAGGCGCTGATCCTCGGCTACGAGGAGGCGCTGACCCGCCGCGACTCGCTCACCGGCGACTGGTACGACTGCTCGGCCCACATGCTCTGGATCGGCGATCGGACCCGCCAGCTCGACGGCGCCCACGTCGGGTTCCTGTCGGGCGTGCGCAACCCGCTGGGGTGCAAGCTGGGGCCCACCGCCACTCCTGACGAGGTCGTCGCCCTGTGCGAGGCCCTGAACCCCGAGCGGGTGCCCGGCCGGCTCACCCTCATCTCCCGCATGGGCGCATCCGCCGTCGAGGAGAAGCTGCCACCGCTGCTGCGGGCGGTGCGGGAGTCGGGCCACCCCGTGGTCTGGGCCTGCGACCCCATGCACGGCAACACCTTCACCTCCGCCGGAGGCCGCAAGACCCGCCACTTCGACGACGTGATCGCCGAGATCGCCGGGTTCTTCGCCGCCCACCGGGCCGAGGGGACCTGGCCGGGTGGCGTGCACATCGAGCTCACCGGCGACGAGGTCACCGAGTGCCTCGGAGGCGCCGAGGAGATCCTCGACGCCCACCTCGACCACCGCTACGAGACGATGTGCGACCCCCGCCTCAACGCCCGCCAGAGCATCGACCTGGCCTTCCGCGTGGCCGAGCTGCTCCGGGGCTGACCCCGTCCGCCGCCGCCGCACATGAACCGCGGCGGTGACGGCTACACCTCCGAGGTGCCTTCCCCGCTCGAGGACTACGCCCTGCTCGGTGACACCGAGTCGGCCGCCCTGGTCTCCCGCCATGGGTCGATCGACTGGCTGTGCCTGCCCCGCTTCGACTCCCCGGCGTGCTTCGCCGCCCTGCTCGGCAGTCCCGACCACGGCCGCTGGCTCCTGGCCCCCGCCGGAGGGCCGCGCTGCGCCCGCCGCCGGTACCGGGAAGGGGGACTGGTGCTGGAGAGCCGCTTCGAGACCTCGAGCGGAGCGGTCACCGTGATCGACTGCATGCCCCCTCGCGACGACACGCCGGACGTGGTGCGGGTGATCCGGGGCGAGGCCGGGCGGGTGGAGATGCGCATGGAGCTGGTGGTGCGGTTCGACTACGGGTCGATCGTGCCCTGGGTGCGAAAGATCGACGGCCGCACCTCGGCGGTCGGAGGTCCTGATGCCGTGTGCCTCACCACCCCGGTGGAGGTGCACGGCGAGGAGCTCCGTTCGGTCGCCGAGTTCGTGGTGAGCGAGGGCGAGGAGGTGCCGTTCGTGCTCACCTGGCACCCCTCGCACACCCCGCTGCCACCCGTCATCGACCCGCTGGCCGCGGTCGAGGCGACCGAGCGATGGTGGCAGGACTGGTCGTCCCGTCTCACCTACCGGGGGAACTGGCGCGACGAGGTGCAGGGGTCGCTCACCGTGCTCAAGGCCCTCACCTTCGGGCCCACCGGCGCGGTGGTGGCCGCCCCCACCACCTCGCTGCCCGAGGAGCTCGGCGGGAGCCGCAACTGGGACTACCGCTTCTCGTGGTTGCGCGACGCCACCTTCACCCTCGACGCCCTGCTGGCCAGCGGGTACACCGCCGAGGCCGTGGCCTGGCGCGACTGGTTGCTGCGCTCGGTCGCCGGCGACCCCGGCGAGCTCCAGATCATGTACGGGGTGGGCGGCGAGCGCCGGTTGCCCGAGCTGGAGCTGCCGTGGCTGCCCGGCTACGAGGACTCTTCACCGGTACGGATCGGCAACGGCGCGTGGGACCAGTTCCAGCTCGACGTGTACGGGGAGGTGCTCGACTCGCTGCACCAGGCCCGCAAGTCGGGGATCGAGTCCGACCCCATGGCCTGGTCGCTCCAGCGCATGCTGCTGCGCAGCCTCGAGCGGGTCTGGGACCAGCCCGACGAGGGCCTGTGGGAGGTGCGGTCGGGCCGGCAGCACTTCACCCACTCGAAGGTCATGGCCTGGGTGGCGTTCGACCGGGCCGTCAGCACCGTGGAGGACTACGGCCTGGAGGGCCCCGTCGAGCAGTGGCGGGCCCTGCGCGACCAGGTCCACGCCGAGGTGTGCCGGGAGGGCTACGACGCCGACCGCAACACGTTCGTGCAGCACTACGGGTCCAAGCAGCTCGACGCCAGCCTGTTGATGCTGCCGCTGGTGGGGTTCCTGCCGGCGGAGGACCCGCGGATCCGGGGCACGGTCGAGGCCGTCGAACGCGAGTTGATGGTCGACGGCTTCGTCCACCGCTACGACGCCGAGGCGACCGACGACGGGCTGAGCGGCGGTGAGGGAGCCTTCCTCATGTGCACGTTCTGGCTGGCCGACTGCCTGCAGCTCCTGCACCGCCACGAGGAGGCCTGCGAGATCTTCGGGCGCCTCCTCGACCTGCGCAACGACGTCGGGCTGCTGGCCGAGGAGTACGACGTGGCCCGCCGGCGCATGGTGGGCAACTTCCCCCAGGCGTTCAGCCACGTGGCCCTGATCAACTCGGCAGCCACCCTCTCCGAGGTTCACCACGGCGCCCACGACCGGGGCTGAGGGGCCGGTCCTGGGGCAGCCTCACTCAGGAGCGTCGAGCTCCTCGAGGTGGGCGGTGTCGTTGTAGCGGCGCAGGGTCCACCGCGGAGCGCGGCCGGGCTCGATCTCGACCAGCCACTCGGTGACAGCAGCGTTGGTGGCACGCAGGTCGAGGTCGGCGACCCGCTGCAGCGGCAGGCCGAGGAAGCACATGAGCGAGCCGTCGACCACCCCACCGTGGCACGCCACCACCACGGTGGACCCGGCGTGGTCGACGGCCACACGGTGCAGGGCCCGGCCCACCCGCAGCAAGAAGTCGGCCACGCTCTCGCCTCCCGGCGAGAGGGGGGCGTAGGGGTCGGCCCGCATGTCGATCCCCCAGCGGTCCTGGTAGTCGTCCCAGCTCAACCCGTCGCACTCCCCGGGCTCGAGCTCGCACAGCTCGCCGTCCTGCTCCACCTTCAGCTCGCCCAGCACCGGCGAGAGGATCTCGGCGGTCTCCACCGCCCGGGGCAGGGTGGAGGCCAGGAGCCGATCGGCGCCAGGCCCGTGGCGCTGCCAGCGCCGGGCCAGTGTCCGGACCTGCCGGCGCCCGAGGTCGGACAGCCCGGTGCACCCCACGGGCCCGCCGACCACGCGGTCGACCTGGGCCTGCGACTCGCCGTGGCGGACCAGCAGCAGCCTCGTCGTGGCGGTGCTCATGCGGCCAGCCGCTCCACGAACCGCTCGAGCTGGCGCAGGTTGCGGCACTCGTACACGCCGTCGCAGTGGATGCCGTAGTCGCTCATGACCGAATCGCCGCTGTCCCAGTAGGCCGACGGCTCCGGGTTGAGCCAGTAGAGGTGGCGGGCCCGGTGCCCCAGCTCGCGCAGCACCCAGGATTGGGGCTCGTGATAGTTGGTGCGGGCGTCACCGAGCACGAGCACGGTCGAACGGCCGGAGACCTCGTGGCCGAAGCGGTCCCAGAAGGCCTCCAGGGCCATGCCGTAGTCGGAGTGCCCTTCGGCCCACACCACGTCGGCCTCGGTGTTGACCCGGCGGATGGCGACGTCGACCTCGTCCTCCCCGGAGAAGAACCGGGTCACCTCGTCGAGCCCGTCGATGAACACGAACGACCGCACCCTCGAGAACTGACTGCTGATGGCGTGCACGAGGGCGAGGGTGAACCGGGCGAAGGCAGCGACCGAGCCGGAGATGTCGGCCACCACGAAGATCTCCGGCTTGGCCGGGCGGCGGTGGCGGAAGAGGGGCTCGGCGGGCACCCCGCCCGAGCCCAGGGACCGCCGCACGGTGGCCCGGAAGTCGAGCGCGCCACGACGGTGCCGGCGCTTGCGGGCCAGGCGCACGGCCAGCCTGCGGGCCAGGGGCTGGAGCGACCGGCGCAGCTGGGCCAGCTCGTCGCGGGTGGCGTGCATGAAGTCGACGTCCTCGGGCAACGGCCGGCGCAGGGCCCGTGCCACCTCGGCCGCTCCCCGGTCGGCAACCAGGCGCCGGCGGAGCTCGGCGTCGATCTCCCGGCGGAGCCGCTCGCCCCGCCGCTCGAGCTCCTCCCGGTGGAGCCGCTCCTGCAACGGCTCCCACTCCCCTCCTGCCCGTGACCCCGCCTGCTCGACCAGGCGCCCGACGGTGCCTTCCAGGTCGAGGTGCCGCAACGTCCGGTAGTGGTGGTAGCTCAACCCCATGCGCCCACCTCGCTCGAGGCCGGCGTGGCGGCGCACGGCCCGGCGGGCCAGCTCCTGGAGCAGCTCGTCACCGCCCTCGGCCAGGGCCCGCTCCAGCAACTCGGCCAGGGTGCCGTCGTCGTCCTCGACGGCGGGGTCGTGGTCGTCCACGCCGGCGAGGGAGAACCACACGTCGAACACCGTGTCGAACACCGGCAGGTGGGAGGAGTCCTTGACCAGGGTGGCGGCCAACGCACCCTTGAAGACCTCACGGTCGTCGAGGGGCACCTGACCGAGGGCGGCGGCGGCGTCGAGGTGCTCGGTGAGCGAGACGGGCAGGCCCGACCGCCGGAGCTCCTCGACGAAGCTGGCGAGGACGGGCAGCATCAGGAGACGCCGCTGCCGGTGAGCGCCTTGGTCGCCTTGGCGATGTCGCTGCGGTACTTCAGCAGGATGTGGAGGGTGTCGACGGCCTGCTCGGCGTCGACCGTCTCGATGTTCAACAGGACCAGGGTCCGGGCCCAGTCGAGCGTCTCCGACACCGAGGGAGGCTTCTTCAGGTCGAGACCCCGCAACGAGCGCACGATCCGGCCGATCTCGGCCGCCAGGTGCTCGGACACGCCCTCGACCTTGGTCAGCACGATCCGCTGCTCACGATCGACGTCGGGGTAGTCGAGGTGCAGGTAGAGGCACCGCCGCTTGAGGGCCTCGGACAGCTCCCTGGTGTTGTTGGACGTCAGGAACACCAGCGGCACCGTCGACGAGGTGACGGTGCCCAGCTCGGGGATCGACACCTGGTACTCGGACAGCACCTCGAGCAGCAGGGCCTCGGTCTCCAACTCGACCCGGTCGATCTCGTCGATCAACAGCACCACCGGCTCGGGCGAGCGGATGGCCTCGAGCAGCGGGCGGCTCAGCAGGAAGTCCTCGGAGAAGATGTCGTGCTCGATGTCGTCCCAGTCGGCGGCGCGCTCCGCCTGGATGCGCAGGAGCTGCTTCTTGTAGTTCCACTCGTACAGCGCCTTGGACTCGTCGAGGCCCTCGTAGCACTGGAGCCGGATGAGGCGGCTGCCCAGGAGCTCGGCCACCGACTTGGCCAGCTGGGTCTTGCCCGTGCCCGCCGGTCCCTCGACGAGCACGGGCTTGGCCAGGCGGTCGGCCAGGTAGAC
>JAHWJR010000134.1:3072-5445 GCA_019348335.1 Actinomycetota bacterium | reverse complement strand
CGCCGGCGCTGGTCGTCATCGCCGGCCGCCTCGGTGCCTTCGGGGAGTCGCCCGAGCTCGTCGTCTCCGGCATCAACCCCGGTCCCAACACCGGCCGCTCCGTGCTGCACTCGGGGACGGTGGGAGCCGCCCTCACCGCCGCCAACCTCGGCGTCTCGGGGCTGGCGGTCAGCGTCGACGTGGGGGATCCCCTCCGGTGGCGGACGGCGGCCGTCCTGGCCGGCGCCGCGCTGGAGTGGCTGGTCGGCCAGCCGGACGAGACGGTGCTGAACCTCAACGTCCCCGATCGGGTGCTCGACGACGTCCGCGGCGTGCGCTGGGCGCCCCTGGCCCAGTTCGGGACGGTCCGGGCGGCGCTGGTCGAGTCTCCCGAGGGGGGCCTCCAGATGGAGCTGTCGGGTGACGACGACCCGGACCGCGCCGACGGGATCGCCCCCGACAGCGACACCGCCCTGGTGCGCACCGGCTTCGCCACCCTCACCGTGCTCGAAGGGCTGCGGGGCGTCGAGGGGTCGGGGGCCGTCGAGGTGGTGGAGCAGTGCCTGCTCCGGCGCTCGGCGTGAGCCTCCCGCCGCCCGGCCGGTTGCAAGGGACCGCTCGGCGCGGGTCATGACCGTCGCCGCCCTGGTCGTGGTCCTCGCCGTCACCGCGGGGTTCCTGGTCCGGGCGGTCGTCGCTCGCCGCAGGACGGAGCGCCGGGTGGAGGCCGCCGCCGAGCGACTGGAGAGGGCGCTGCCCGACCTGGGACCGGGACCGGATGGCCAGCCGGCGCCGGTGCGACTGGAACGGGCGGTGGGCGCCGCCGCCGCCGGCCTGGACGAGGCCCGGGTCACCGCCCGCCGTCTCGCCGGCGCGCTCGAGGCCGTGCCCCACGGCGTGGTGGTGTGCGACCCCACCGGCCGGGAGGTGTTCCGAAACCAGGCGGCAGCGGGCTTCGCCGGCAGCCGCCACGGTGCCGCCCTGGTGGAGCGGGCGGTGCAGGAGCAGCTGCGTGCCGCCCGCGCGGGCACGTCCGAGCCACGGGTGCTCGAGCTCTACGGTCCTCCGCCCGTGGTGCTCGCCATCTCCGCCGCCCCGCTCGACCAGCCCAGTGGCACCGGGGCGGTGGCGGTGGTCGACGACGTCTCCGAGCGCCGGCGGCTCGAGGCGGTCCGCCGTGACTTCGTGGCCAACATGGGCCACGAGCTGAAGACGCCCGTGGGCGCGCTCGGGCTGCTGGCCGACACCATTGCCTCCGAGGACGACCCGGCGGTGACGCGGCGCCTGGCCGAGCGGATGGCGGGCGAGGCGGTGCGGGTGGGCCGCATCGTCGACGACCTGCTCGACCTGAGCCGCATCGAGGCCGAGGAGGCGCCCCGCCGGGAGCCGGTGCCGGTGCCGGTGCACGCGGTGGTGGCCGAGGCGGTGGAGCGGGCCCGCCCGCTGGCCGGCGCCCGGCGCATCGCCATCGACGCCGCCGGCCTGCCCCGCCACCACATCGTGCGCGGGGATCGGGGCCAGCTCGTCTCGGCGGTGGTGAACCTGCTCGAGAACGCCTGCAAGTACAGCGACGAGGGCTCGACCGTCGAGGTCCGGTCGCGCTCCGCCGGCGCCACCGTGGAGATCGACGTGCGCGACTCGGGCATCGGCATCCCCGCCCGCGACCTCGAACGGGTCTTCGAGCGCTTCTACCGGGTCGACCCGGCGCGCAGCCGCCAGACCGGAGGGACGGGTCTGGGCCTGTCCATCGTCCGCCACGTCGCCACCAACCACGGAGGCGACGTGCGGGTGGCCTCCCGCGAGGGCGAGGGCTCCACGTTCACGCTGCGGCTGCCCTCGGCTCCGGCCGGCGCCGGCGCCGGCGCCGGCGCCGGCCCTGCCACGGCCCCGGCGGCGAAGGAGGCCGAGGCCCGGTGACGGCCGTCGGGTCCCAGACGGCGCCCACCCTGTTGCTGGTGGAGGACGAGGAGTCCTTCGTCGATGCCCTGGTGGTCGGCCTCCAGCGGGAGGGCTTCCGGGTGCAGGTGGCACGTGACGGCGTCGAGGCGCTGGAGCTGTTCGACCTGGTCCAGCCCGACCTGGTGCTCCTCGACGTCATGTTGCCCCGGTTGTCGGGCGTCGACGTCTGCCGGCGGCTCCGGGCCCGTTCGTCGGTCCCCATCATCATGGTGACGGCCAAGTCGTCCGAGATCGACACCGTGGTCGGCCTGGAGATCGGCGCCGACGACTACGTGACCAAGCCCTACCGGTTGCGGGAACTGGTCGCTCGCATCCGGGCGGCGCTACGCCGGGGGGCGGCCGAAGCCGGGGTGGACGACGACGGTGGCGACGACGTGCTCGAGGTGGGCGACGTGCGGCTCGACCCCGAGCGCCACGAGGTGGCCATCCGGGGCG
>JAHWJR010000134.1:0-2972 GCA_019348335.1 Actinomycetota bacterium | reverse complement strand
GAGGTGGGCGACGTGCGGCTCGACCCCGAGCGCCACGAGGTGGCCATCCGGGGCGAGGACGCCGCCCTGCCCCTGAAGGAGTTCGAGCTGCTGGAGCTGCTGCTCGCCAACGCCGGCCGGGTCCTCACCCGCGACACCCTCATCAGCCGGGTGTGGGGGCACGACTACGTGGGCGACACCAAGACCCTCGACGTCCACGTCAAGCGCCTGCGGGCCAAGGTGGAGGACGACCCCGCCAACCCCCGGCGCATCGTCACCATCCGGGGACTGGGGTACAAGTACGAGCGCCCCCGGGACTGATCCAGGAGCGCCGGCGGCCCCTACCATGGCCGGCGTGGAGGCCCCCTCTGGCCGGCGTGCCGCGCGCTCGTCCCGGTCGTCGACCACGGTGCCGGCGCCGTTCACGCGCCTGGCCCGCACGCACGCCCTGTCGACGGCCGGGGACACGCTGGTGGCCACCGCCCTCGCCGGCTCGCTGTTCTTCTCCATCTCGCCCGATGCCGCCCGCACCCGGGTGGCGTTGTACCTGCTGCTCACCATGGCGCCGTTCGCCGTGGTGGCGCCGCTCATCGGGCCGTGGATGGACCGCGCCGTCGGCGGGCGGCGCTCGATGGTGGTGCTGTCGGCGGTGCTCCGGGCCGTGGTCTGCGTCCTCATGGTCGACGACGTCGACGGCCTGTTGCTGTTCCCGGAGGCCTTCGCCGTCCTGGTGCTGGGCAAGGCCTACCAGGTGGCCCGGGTGTCGCTGGTGCCCGGGCTGGTCCGTGACGAGACCCAGCTGGTCGAGGCCAACTCCAAGCTCACCCTGATCAGCGGCCTGATGGGCTTCGTCGCCGCCATCCCCGGGGTGGCCCTGCTCCAGCTGGGCTCGGAATGGGTGCTGGGGCTGGCAGCGGTGGTGTTCGTGGCGACCACGCTGGCCGCCTACCGCATCCCCCGCACGCGGGTGGCCCCCGAGGCCCCGGGGCCGGAGGAGCGGGCCGAGCTGCGGGGCGCCGGCATCCTCCTCGCCGCCAGCGCCATGGCCGTGCTGCGGGGACTCGTGGGCTTCCTCGTCTTCCTGCTGGCGTTCGCCCTGCGCAGCGAGGGAGCGCCGGCGTGGTGGTTCGCGGTCATCGTGGGCGCCAGCGCCGTGGGAGCGGTCGTGGGTGCGGCGGTGGCCCCCCGGCTGCGACGCTCGATCACCGAGGAGCGGATCCTGCTGGCGAGCCTGGTGGCGGTGGCGGCGGCAGCGGTGTTCCCGTTGTGGGTGGCGGGCTGGCTGTCGGCGGCGCTGCTCGCCGGCGCCGTGGGGCTGGCCGCCAGCGCCGGCAAGCTGTGCTTCGACTCCATCGTCCAGCGGGACGCCCCCGACGCCAACCAGGGTCGGTCCTTCGCCCGCTTCGAGGCGCGCTTCCAGATCGTCTGGGTGATCGGCGCCTTCGTCCCGGTGGTGCTCCCCATCCCGCTCGGACTCGGCTACGTGTGCATCGCCGCCATCGCCGGCGCCGCCGCCTTCCTCTACGCCACCGGACGCCGGATCAGCACGGCCCGCCTCACCGCCAAGATGGCGGAGAGCAAGGCTCAGGCCTCCCGGCGCCTGGCCGCTCGTGCCGCCCGGCGCCAGGCCGGATGAGAGCCGTCGTCCTGGCCGACACCCACCTGCACCCGGGTTCCCGCCGGGGGCTGCCGGACGCCGCCCTGGCGCAGCTGGAGCGGGCCGACGTGGTGCTCCACGCCGGCGACGTGGTCACCGGCGACCTGCTCGAGCTGCTGGAGACCTATGCCCCCACCTCGGCCGTGCTGGGCAACAACGACCACGACCTGGTCGGCCGTCTCCCCGAGACGCTGGTGCTCGATCTGGCCGGCGTGCGGGTGGGCATGATCCACGACAGCGGGCCCCGGCGGGGACGGGAGGCGAGGCTCCGCCGGCGCTTTCCCGACGCCGACCTGGTCGTGTTCGGCCACAGCCACATCCCGTGGAACGCGCCGGGCCTCGACGGCCAGTGGCTCCTCAACCCGGGCTCGCCCATCCAGCGCCGGTCGCAGCCTCACCACACCGTGGCGACCGTCGACCTGGCCGAGGGGCGCATCGTCGCCACCGACATCGTCGTGGTCGATCCCCCCGACACCTCGTCGACGAAGCGGTGAGAATGCGGGTGTGGAACACGACCCTCGAGAGGTAGCGGCCGTCTTCGGCCGCGCTGCGGCCCGGTACGACACCGTCATTCCCTTCTTCGCCCGGCTGGGGGCCCGGCTGGTCGAGTGGGCCGATCTGGCGCCGGGCGAGTCGGTGCTCGACGTGGGCTGCGGGCGGGGTGCGACGCTCTTCCCGGCCGCCGAGCGGGTGGGGCCCAGCGGTCGCGTGCTGGGGGTCGACCTCTCGAACGAGATGGTGGAGCTCCTCAGCGACGACATCGAGCAGCGGGGCCTGGCCAACGCCGCGGCTTGGCAGATGAACGCACAGGAGCTGGACGTGGCCGACGAGTCGTTCGACGTCGCCCTGTCGAGCTTCGTGTTGCACCTGCTGCCCGACCCCGAGGCGGCGGCCGGCGAGGCCCGGCGTGCGCTGCGCCCCTCCGGACGGGTGGTGGCCTCGGCACCGGTGACAACGGGACAGCAGTGGGAGTTCCTCCGGCGCCTCTTCGCCACGTTCGGGAACCGGACCATCCGGCCCGTCCCGGCGCCGTTCCGACCCGACTTCGACCTGGTCCCCGTCCTCGAGTCAGCCGGCTTCCAGGTGGTGCGTAGCGTCGATGAGCACGTCGAGTTCCACTTCGCCGACGAGGAGCAGTGGTGGGACTGGGCGTGGTCCCAGGGCATGCGGGCGGTGCTGGAGCTGCTGCCGCCGTCCGACCTGGCCGAGTGTCGTGAGGAGGCCTTCCGCGAGCTCGCCGCGCTCAGGACGCCGGATGGCATCCCTCTGCGCCAGGCGGCCCGCTTCGTCGTCGCCCACAAGGTGCCCTCGTGATCGGTGGTGCGAGGTGCGCTAC
>JAHWJR010000133.1 GCA_019348335.1 Actinomycetota bacterium | reverse complement strand
CACTTCACCGACTTCGTCGCAGCACGGGGTGACCTGACCAAGGGCCCCGGCGAGATCGGTCCCGGGCTGAGGGGAAGCTTCAGGGACGCCACCGTCACCACCGGCTGACCTCCTGAGCTCTGTCCCGGTGGGCGGCGCCGATGCGCCGCCCACCGGGCAGGGCGGTCCGGCGGCGCACTCGTCGACCGTTTGGCCCGCTGCACTACCATCGCCCCCGCAGCGCAGGGAACCCGGTGGGAGTCCGGGGCTGTCCCGCAACGGTGACCGGGGAGCGAACCCCAGCACGGCCACGACCCTTCGGGGTGGGAAGGCCGGGGCGAGCGGTGATCCGGGAGTCCGGAGACCTGCCTGCCCGAGCATGGGGTGACGCGTGGACGTCTTGCATCCGCAGCTCCGCTCCCACAAGGAGACGGGGCGACAGTGGCCGGTGCTGGTGTGGCGCGCCGGCGAACCGCTGCGCACCATCGCCTCGGCACCCCACGGCGGTGGGCTGGGGCTGCGCCGCTGGGTGATCAACGCCCAGGTGCCGTCCTCCTACAGCCGGCGGGACCCCGACCACCACCTGCGCAAGCTGGGCGTGTCGTGCGGGCTGCCCGGTCGGGGCGTGGGCATGCTCACCGCCGCCGACGTGCGCTCGGTGCGCTGTGAGGCCGACGGAGGCGTGAGCGTGGCCGCCACCGTCGGGCTTGGGCACCCCACGTGGGCGGCGGCCCCGGAAGTGGCGGGCAGCGTCCCCGTGGTGGGCACCATCAACCTCGTCGTCTTCGTCCCCGAGTGCCTGTCGGAGGCCGCCCTGGTCAACGCCGTGGGCACCGCCACCGAGGCCAAGGCCCAGGCCCTGTGGGAGCTCGGGGTCCCGGCCACCGGCACGGCCAGCGACGCCGCCTGCATCGCCTGCCCCGATGCGGGTCGTCCCGCCCTGTTCGGCGGGCCCCGCTCGCAGTGGGGCGCTCGCCTGGCCCGGGCAGTGCACGCCGCCGTGCTCGAAGGGGCACGCGACGCGGCCCGGGCCGGCGGATGATCACCCTGGTGCTGGGCGGCACCCGCTCGGGGAAGTCGGCGGTGGCCGAGCGTCTGGCCGGCCGCCGGGGAGATCCCGTCACCTACGTGGCCACCGCCGTGGCCGACCCCGGCGACACCGACCTGGCCGCCCGCATCGCCGCCCACCGGCTCCGGCGCCCGCCGGCGTGGACCACGCGGGAGGCCGGAGCCGATCTCCCCGCCGTGCTGCGGGACATCTCGGGCACCGTGCTCGTCGACGCCCTCGGGACCTGGGTGGCGGCGTCGCCCGACCTGGCCGTCGACGCCGGCGGCCTGTGCGCCGCCCTGGTCGAGCGGGCCGGCGACGCCGTGGTGGTCTCCGACGAGGTGGGCCTCGGGGTGCACCCGGCCACGGAGGTGGGCCGGCGCTTCCGCGACGTGCTGGGCGAGCTCAACCAGGCGGTGGCGGCCGTGGCCGACGAGGTCCTGCTCGTGGTGGCCGGGCGGGCGCTGCCCCTGGCGCCCGTACCCGAGGCCTGATGCGCGCCGCCCTGAGCTTCCTGACCCCGCTGGGAGGGCCGGCCACCCCCAGCGCCGGCGCCCTCCCGTGGTTCCCGGTGGTGGGAGCGGCGCTCGGCCTGGTGGTGGGGATGGCGTGGTGGGCGGCGGCGCTGGTGTGGCCCCCGCTGGTCGCCGCCGCCGTGGTGGTCGTCGTCGACCTGGCCCTGACCGGGATGCTGCACCTCGACGGCCTGGCCGACAGCGCCGACGGGCTGCTCGCCCCCCACCTCGACCGCCAGCGCCGGCTGGCGGTGATGGCCGACGTCGACACCGGTGCCTTCGCCCTCGGCGCCGTGGTCTCGGTGCTGCTGGCCCGCCTGGTCGCCGTGGCCGCCCTGGCGCCGGCGCCCCTGCTGCTCGCCGGCCTGTGGTGCGCCTCACGCACGGCCATGGCCGTGGGCGCCCGCGCCCTCGACTACGCCCGCCTCTCGGGCCTGGCCACACCGTTCCTGGGCGGGCGGGCGGCGGGTCTGGCCGCCGGCGGGTGCATCTTGGCCCTGGTGCTGGTGGTGGGCGGCCACGGGCTCGCCGGCGTGGCCGCGCTGGTGGCTTCGTTGGCGGCGGCCGCCGGCGTGCTGGCGCTGGGCCGGCGCCGGCTGGGCGGCTTCACCGGCGACGTGCTCGGCGCCGCCGGGATGGTGGCCGAGACGGCGGGCCTGGTCGTGGCCGCCGCCCGCTGGTGAGCGTGCGCCCCCTGGCGCTGCGGTCGCTCGCCGCCGCCAGTGGCGTGGTCGTCGATCGGGCCCTGGGCGAGCCGCCCCTGCGTCCCCACCCGGTCTCGGCGTTCGGGACGGCCATGCGGGCGGTCGAGGCCCGGCTGTACGCCGACTGCCGGGCACGAGGCGCGGTCCACGCCGTGGTCGGTCTGGGGCTGGGCCTGGGCGCCGGCCGGGCGATCGGCTCCACGGCGGTGGCCACCTACGTGGCCGTGGCCGGACGGGCCCTGGCCGAGGCCGCCACCACCGTGGCCACCGCCCTCGACGCCGGCGACCTCGAGGCCGCCCGCCGGCTGCTGCCCGGCCTGGTCGGGCGCGAGCCCGACGGGCTGGACGCCGGCGAGGTGGCCCGGGCCGTGGTCGAGTCGCTGGCCGACAACACGGTCGACGCCGTGGTGGCCCCCGTGCTGTGGGGGGCGGTGGCCGGCGCCCCCGGCGCCCTGGGCTACCGGGCGGTCAACACCCTCGACGCCATGGTCGGCCACCGCAGCGACCGCTACCGCCGCTACGGCTGGGCCAGCGCCCGCCTCGACGACCTGGCCGGGTGGGCCCCCGCCCGGGCCACCGCCGTGCTGGTGGCCGCCGCCCGCCCGAGCGCCGCCGGCGCGGTGTGGAGAGCGGTGCGCCACGAGGCGCCGGCCCACCCCTCACCCAACGCCGGTGTGGCCGAGGCCGCCTTCGCCGCCGCCCTCGGGGTCCGCCTGGGCGGCACCAACTGCTATGGCGGGCGCACCGAGCGGCGACCGTCGGTGGGCACCGGGCCGGCCGCCGCCGCCGCCGACATCGGCCGCGCCGTCCGGCTGTCGGCCGACGTGGGCGCGCTGCTGGCCGCCACCCTGGCCGGCGGGGCGGTGGTGGGGGGCCGATGGCGGTGATCCCGCCGCCGTCACCCCACGGCGGTGACGGGCCCCGCCTGGCCGCCGCCCTCGGGATGGACGTCGCCGCCGTGCTCGACCTGTCGCTGAGCCTCAACCCCCTGGCCCCCGACGTGGCTGCCCTGGCCGCCGATGCCCTCGACAGCCTGCGGCGCTATCCCGACCCGGCCCGAGCCAGCGCCGCCCTGGCCGAGGCGGTGGGCGTCGAACCCGGCCGGGTGCTGCTCACCAACGGCGGGGCCGAGGCCATCGCCCTGGTGGCTGCCGACCAGGGCCGGGGCCGGGTGGACGACCCTGAGTTCTCGCTGTACCGCCGGCACCTGGCCATGGTCGACTCCGGCGCCCCCCGCTGGCGGTCGAACCCCCACAACCCCACCGGGCTGCTGGCCGGCGCCGGCGAGCGGGCGGGGGTGTGGGACGAGGCGTTCTACCCCCTCGCCACCGGCCGCTGGACCCGGGGTGACGAGGGCGCCGTGGTGGTGGGCTCGCTCACCAAGGTGTTCGCCTGTCCCGGCCTGCGGCTCGGCTACGTGCTGGCCGACGGGGACGTGATCGAGCGCCTCCGCCGGCGCCAGCCGGCGTGGGCGGTCAACGGCCTGGCCCTGGCCCTGCTGCCCCGCCTGCTCGAGCGGGCCGACCTGGCCGGCTGGGCCCGGGGGATCGCCGCCCTGCGCGAAGAGCTGGTCGGGCTGCTGGCCGGCGCCGGCCTGCGTCCCCGTCCCTCCGACGCCCCCTGGGTGCTGGTCGACGGGGCCGACGGGCTCCGGGAGCGCCTGGCCCCCTGCGGCGTGCTGGTGCGCGACGCCACCTCGTTCGGGCTCGCCGGGTCGGCCCGGATCGCCGTGCCCGGCCCCGCCGGGCTCGAGCGGCTGGCCCGGGCGCTGGCGGCGACCGCCTGACGGGCGGCGCCGGCGCTAGTCCGAACGGGACGAGGTGCCGCCGGCCTCCTCGGCGGCGGTGCCGGCGGTGTCGGCGCTGTCGGCGTCCTCCCGCCCCGTGCGCTCCGCCGGCGACAGCGACAGCCAGCCGAACACCGCCCCGGTCACCGCCCACAGCCCCAGCCAGCCCCCCACCACCGTGAGGCGGAAGTTCCACACCAGGGTGGCCGGCGCCTCCACCGGATCCGGCGGCGGCGGGAAGCCGGCCAGGGCCACGGCGACCAGCGCCAGCCACGCCCCCACGGCAAGGAGGTGCCGCGGTGCCGCCGCCGTCCCTCTCGCCGCCAGCCAGTTGTTGAGGCGGGCCGCACCGACGGTGGCGACCACCGAGAAGGCGATCAGCAGCACGTACAGCGCCGTGCGCCGGCCCACCGTCGCCGGATCGCCCACTCCCGGCGGGTTGGGTGGGTACTTCAGCGCCGGCACCAGATGCCCGGCAGCAAAGGCGGCAGCCGCCAGCCACAGCGAGCGGCGCCAGTCGTCCCTCCCGGGAAGCCGGTGCCGGGCGGCGGCGAACACCACGGCGAACACCACGCCGACGGCCACGCCCAGCGCCACGGCGCCCACCACGCCGGCCACCTGCTGCACCCCCCGGCTGAAGGGGCCCCCTCCGCCACCGCCGGCCTCCTCCAGCTCGACGGCCTCGGAGATGGCTGCCCCGCCGAGCACGGCCAGGGCCAGGGCCAGGGCCACGCCGCCCGCCGCCCCGGCGGCCACGCCCCGCCGCAGGCAGCGGCCCAGGCTCACGGCGCCGCCGTTCGGGTGGGGGTCAGTGGCACGGCACGCCGGCGAAGTGGCGGGCGTCGTGGAACAGCTCGTGGACCACGCCGGCGGCCCGTCCCAGGACCAGGCCGTTGTCGGCGGCCAGCAGGTAGACGAGCGCCAGGGCCAGGGCGGCCACCAACCACGCCCACAGGGGCACGGTGCGGGGTGCGATGGCGGGGGTGGGTTCCATGGGATGCCTCCTAGGCAGGGGAAGGGTGGTTGTGGTGGGCATGGTGATGAGCGCCGAGCGCCAGCGGGCGCCCCACCTCGGCCTCGTGGCCGGGGAGGGCCACGCGGTAGACGCAGCCGTCGCAGGGCGTGACCGACGTGCCGGCCACGGCCTGGTCGAAGCGCTCGACCACGAGCCGGGCCACGCGGGGGTCGGCCCCGAGGTGGGGCCCGGTGCGGACGTCGACCTCCGGGTGCTCGCCGGCCCACGCCGCCGCCTGGGCAGCGATGCGCTCGACGAGGACGCCGGTGAACAAGAAGTAGGGGATCACCAGGACCCGGCGGGCGCCGAGCCGCCGGCAGCGCTCCAGCCCCTCGGGAACCGACGGCGAAGCCAGCGACACGAAGGCGGGCTCCACGCCGCCCAGGCCCCGGCCCTCGGCCAGCAGCCGGGCGGCCTTGGCCAGGTCGGAGTTGGCGTCGGGATCGGTGGAGCCCCGGCCCACCAGCAGCACGGCGGTGCCGGCGGGGTCGCCGT
>JAHWJR010000016.1:12783-18701 GCA_019348335.1 Actinomycetota bacterium | reverse complement strand
GCTGCAGCGCCCCGGTGTGCGAGCCGCCGCCGGCGATCAGGTCGTCCAGCGTGGCCCGGAGGTGGCGGTGGAGCCGCCGGACCTCGGCCGGAGAGAGCGAGCCGGCCGGTCGGGCGGGGTCGAGCCCGGCCCGGTACAGCACCTCGTCGGCGGTCAGGTTGCCGACTCCCGCCAGCCGGGACTGGTCCATGAGCCGAGCCTTCAACGGCGCCGTGCTGCCGGCCAGCGCGCGCCGGAGGCCAGCGGCGGTGACGGCAGCCGCGTCCACACCCAGGCGGGACTCGTCCGGCTCGAGCAGGACGCCGCCCAGGCGACGGGGGTCACGCACCCGCAGGTCGCCACCGTCGGCGAAGACGATCTGCACCCGGTCCCACGCCGCCTCGTCCCGCAAGCTGGAGTACTCCAGGTGGTCGACGCCGGCGGCGCCGTCGACCAGCAGCCGTCCGGTCATGCCGAAGCGCAGGCCCACGGTCGGCCCTCCGTCGGTGTCGAGCAGCAGCAGCTTGCCGATGCGGCGGGCGGCGGTGAAGGTCCGGCCCTCCAGGGCCTCCGCCAGCCGTTCGGCGGTCAGTCCCTCCTTCAGGAACCAGGCGTCGGGAGCGTGGACGGCGGTGACGGGGCGCCCGAGGGCCCGGCACGCCAGCCGCCGGTAGTACTCGACCTCGGGGAGCTCGGGCAGGGCCGGCTCAGCGAGGGTCGACGGCGGCCAGGGCGCCGGCGATGTCGGCCACCACGTCGTCGGGGTGCTCGAGGCCGATCGACAGCCGCACCAGCCCGTCGCCGACGCCCATGGCCGCCCGGTCCTCGGGGGTCAGGTTGGCAGCGGTGGTCGACGCCGGATGGGTCACCAACGTCTCCGGGCCGCCCAGCGACGGTGCCAGGTGGGCCAGGCGCACCGCCTCGGCGAAGCGCCGGCCCGCCTCCCAGCCCCCGGCCAGGTCGAAGCTGACCAGCCCGCCGCCGAGCGCCATCTGCCGCTTGGCCAGGTCTCGCTGCGGGTGGGACTCCAGGCCCGGGTAGTGCACCTGCGCCACCGCCGGATGGTCCTCCAGGAACTCGGCCACCCGCTGGGCGGTGGCGCTCTGGCGCTCGACCCGCACCGGCAGCGTGCGGATCCCCCGCAGGGCGCTGTGGGCGTCGTGGGGCGAGGCCACCGCGCCGTGGATGGTGTGGTAGCTCCAGATCCACTGGAGGAGGTCCTCGGCGCCGGCGACCACCCCCAGGGTGGCGTCGTTGTGGCCGGCGAGGCCCTTGGTGGCGGAGTGGACCACCAGGTCGACGCCGTGCTCGAGCGGGCGCTGGATCATGGGGCCGGCGAAGGTGGAGTCGACCACCCGCAAGGGTCCCTGGATGGCGCCCACGGCGTCGAGGTCGACCAGTTGCAGCAGCGGGTTGGTGGGCGTCTCCACGAACACGAGCACGGTGCGGCCCGGCACCACGGCGCCGGCGACGGCCTCGCTGTCGACGCCGTCGACGAGGGTCACCTCGATGCCGAAGCGGGGGCACACGCCCTGGAACAGCAGGGCGGTGGAGGAGTACAGCTGGCGGGTGGCCACCACGTGGTCGCCCTTGGAGCACAGTGCCAGCACCAGCGACGAGATGGCGCCCATGCCCGAGGCGAAGGCCTGGGCCGCCTCGGCGCCCTCGAGGGCGGCCACGGCGTCCTCGAAGCCCCGCACCGTCGGGTTGCCGTAGCGCCCGTAGAAGCGCGACGGCCGGGCGCTGGTGGCCTGGCGCTGCCCCTCGTCGAGCGTGGTCGACTCGAACGTCGTCGTCGCCCACAGCGGGTGGGCCAGCGACCCTTCGTTGTCCTGGCGGCCGGCGAGGATGGCGCGGGTGTCGAGCCGCGGCTCGGGGACCTCGCCGCTCACCGCTGCTCCTTCTCGACGTCGGTCAGGAAGTCGGACAGGGCGGCACCGACCTGGTCGAGCTCGATCAGGAAGGCGTCGTGGCCGTGGGGACTGTCGATGTCCACGTACTCGCAGAGCGTGCCCTGGGCGCAGAGGATGTCGCGCACCTGCTGCTGCTGGTACGGCGGGTAGAGGGTGTCGGACGAGATGCCGATCAGCAGGGTGGGGACGGAGATCCGGGACAGCGCGTCCTCCAGCCCACCCCGGCCCCGGGCCAGGTCGTGGAGGTCCATGGCCTTGCTCAGCAGCAGGTAGGAGTTGGCGTCGAAGCGCCGGGCCAGCTTGGCGCCGTGGTACTCGATGTAGCGCTCGACCTGGAACCGCTGCCACAGCGAGAAGCCGTCGAGCGACTCGACCACCTCGCGTCCGAAGCGGTCGGTGAACACGTCGTCGCTGCGGTAGGTGATCTGGGCGATGCTGCGGGCGATGGCGAGGCCCTCGGTGGGCCCGTCGCCGGGCTCGGCGTCGTAGTAGTCGCCGCCCCGCCAGCGGGGATCGAGGCCGATGGCCTTGCGCCCGGCGCTGCCGTAGGCGATCTGCTGCGCGCTGGCCGCCGCCGCGGTGGCGATGGGCACCAGCGAGCACACCCGCTCGGGGAACATGACGCCCCACTCCAGCACCTGCATGCCGCCCATGGAGCCACCGACCACGCTCAGCCAGCGGGGCACGCCGAGATCGCGCGCCACCGCCGTCTGGGTCCGGACCATGTCCCGCACCGACACCACCGGGAACGCCGAGCCGTACGGCCTGCCGTCGGATCCGGGCAGAGGTGACGCCGGGCCGGTCGTGCCCTGGCAGCCGCCGAGGACGTTGGCGCACACGATGAACCAGCGGTCGGTGTCGAGCGCTCTGCCCGGCCCGATGAGGCCGTCCCACCACCCCGGCGTGGGATGGCCGGGGCCGATGCCGCCGGCGGCGTGGGCGTCACCGGTCAGGGCGTGGCACACCAGCACGGCGTTGCCGCCGTCGGGCGCCAGCTCGCCCCACGTCTCGTAGGCCACGCTGATGTCCCGCAACTGGCCGCCGCCCTCCAGCACGAACGGTCGGTCGGTGGCGAGGGCCGCGAAGCGGCGACGCCCGGGAGGGTCCCCGGGCCGCCAGGCGCCGGTGGCGGGAAGGGCGGCGGGCATCGCCCCCCGAGCGTACGCCGTGCCCCGAGGGGAGACGCAGCGATTCGCCGCGACGCCGGGGCCGGAGAGCGCCGTGCCCGGGGCCTGGTGAGCCGCCCGGTAGGGTCCCGCCCCGTGCCACTCCGGCCCTTCCGCTTCGGGCTGACCCTCGCCGGCTTCGACCACGGCCACGACTGGGCCGAGACGGCCCGGCGCGTCGAGGACCTCGGCTACGCCACCATGCTCGTGCCCGACCACCTGGGCGACCAGCTCGCCCCCCTGCCGGCGGTGGCCGTCGCCGCTGCCGCCACCACGTCGTTGCGGGTCGGCACCTTCGTGCTCGACAACGACTACCGCCACCCGGTGCTGCTGGCCAAGGAGGCGGCCACCGTCGACGTGCTCTCCGGCGGCCGGCTGGAGATCGGGCTGGGCGCCGGCTGGCGCAAGGAGGAGTACGACGCCGCCGGCATCTCCTTCGACCGGGGCGCGGTGCGCATCGAGCGCCTGGAGGAGTCGGTGGCGGTGCTGAAGGGCCTGTGGTCGGGGGAACCGTTCAGCTTCTCCGGGCGCCACTACCAGGTGACGGAGCTGGAGGGCCGGCCCGTGCCCCTGCAGCCGGGCGGGCCTCCCCTGTTCCTCGGCGGTGGCGGTCCCCGCCTGCTGGCGCTCGCCGGCCGGGAGGCGTCGACCGCCGGCATCGCCCCCCGCGCCCGCCCCGACGGCACCCTGGACCCCGCCGACATCTCGCCCGGCGCCGCCGCCGCCAAGGTGGACCGGCTGCGGGCGGCGGCCGGCGACCGCTTCGAAGCGCTCGAGATCAACGCGCTGGCGCTGGTGGCCGAGATCGTGGACGACCGCCGGCGGCGGGCCGAGGAGCTGAGCGGGCGGTGGGCGCTGGCGCCCGACGACTTCCTCGCCAGCCCCCACGTGCTGCTCGGCACCACCTCGGAGGTGGTCGACGACCTGTTGGCCCGCCGGGAGGAGCTGGGCGTGTCCTACGTCACCGTGCCCGAGCCGGCGCTGGACGCCTTCGCCCCCGTGGTGGCCCGCCTGGCCGGCACGTAGCTCGCCGCCTCCTCCACGTTCTGTCCCCAGAAGGGGGACGTTTCGGGCCCGTTCCTGGGGTCAGATCGCCTGGCTGGGGAGCGGGAGGTTGCGCTGCGGCGCCGGCAGCCGGGCCGCCCACCACGCCACCACCGCCGGGTCACGCACCCCGTAGGCCCGGTTCGACGCCTCGGCGGCGACCAGGAGCCAACGCCGGCGGTCGGCCTCCCCTGCGGCATCGGCGCCGGCCTCGCTCGCCTGCCGGAGGGCGACGGCCGCCTCGTCCCAGTCGGCCTGCCCGGCCGGCGTGGGCACCGCCCGCACCTGGTCGGCGCCGAGCTTGAGGGCGTCGTCCGACAGGGCCGTCCCGCCCCAGTGGCGCAGGGCCCACGCCGTCACCGCCGGCGACAGCAGGGCGGCGGCGACGTGCCAGAGACGCTCGGGCGGAGCGGTGACGGTGAGCAGCGGCGTGGACGGCAGCCACCGCCCGCCGGCGTCGACCGCGGCCTCGACCACCCGGGTCTGGGTGGCGACCACCACCTTGGGGACCAAACGCGCCCGGGCCCAGGGCCCGAGATCGGTCCCCGCCTCCAGTCGGGCCAGGTCGACCCGCGGCGCCGCCCAGCGCCGGCGCGAGTGGCGGGCCGGGCGCCGGCCCCACCAGCAGGCGGCGGGGTCGACCAGGCCGCAGGTGACCAGGGGCGGGAAGGCGTCGTCGTCGAGCGCGCCGTGCGGGTCGTCGACCACGAACGGGGCCACGCCGTAGTAGTGCTGGCGGAAGCCGGCGGCGACGTCGCACCACTCCCCCAGCGTTCCTCGGCCCACCGGCTCGCCCTCGGGCACCCCGGCCCCGCCGGCCACCAGGTGCGACCAGGTGGGGGCGCCGGCGAGCACGTCGGCGTCCACCGGCGCAGTCCCGGCGGGACGAGGGGGCACGCCCCGGTACCGGCGCAGCGTCCCCCGGCGGTTGCCTCCCCGCCGCAGCACCACCACGCACACCTGCACGGCGGCGTCGAACACCGGCCGAGACGGGAGCCACACCACCTCGAGGGCGGCGTCGGCCAGGACGGCGCTGCGTGCCGGCGCCGCGTCACGGGTGGCGAGGAACGACCGGGGCAGCACCAGGGCCACGGTGCCGCCGGGCCGGACGAGCCGGCTGGCCAGCACCAGGAACAACGCCGCGGTGTCGGCGTAACCGCGGGCGGCGTCGCCGAAGCGCGCCCGCGCCGCGGCGGCCGCCGCCGGCGGGCGGGCGGTCGAGCGCGTGAGCTGGCTGAGGAACGGTGGGTTGCCCACCACCACGTCGGGACGGGCCGGCCAGTCCTCGTCGTTCAGCTCCAGGGCGTCGGCGACCACCACCCGGGGAACGGCCTCGCCTCCACACCACAGGGCGAGGGCGGCCTCGGCCACGGCGGCGGCGACCGGATCGACCTCGGCACCGACCAGGCAGCGACGGACGACCTCCTCCCGCGACAGGCCTCGGGCGGCGAGCGCGTCGGCGGCGGCGAGCAGGAAGGCGCCGGCGCCGGCCGCCGGGTCGCACACCACGGGATGCTCGGCGCCGGCGCCCTCCAGCGCCCAGCCGACCATGGCTGCAGTCACCACCGCCGGCGTGTAGTGGGCGCCCGTCGCCTTCCGGCGCCCGGGGTGCAGCAGGAACTCGTGCACGGCCCCGAGCAACGCCGGGGACGCCTGCTCCGCAGGGACGTCGACGCGCTCCGGCGGGCCCCAGCGCTCCAGCAGCGCCAGCGGGGGCAGGTCGACACCTCTGGCCTCGGCCACCGCCTGGGCCACGCCGGCGACCACCCGGGCACGGGCAACGACAGGGTCGGCGCCGGCGGCCGCCAGCCGGGCG
>JAHWJR010000016.1:11004-12683 GCA_019348335.1 Actinomycetota bacterium | reverse complement strand
CGTCCCACGCCGCCAGATCGGCGAGGCGGGCGTCGTTGGAGAACACCTCCACCAGGGGCAGGTCGAGGCCGAGGCGACGCTGCAGCATGCGGATGTCGTGCTCCTGGTCCCACAGCACCAGCGTGGCCACGGCGCCCCTGGTGCCGGCCCGGGCGGTGCGCCCGGAGCGGTGGACGTACGACTTGTGGTCCTCGGGCGGGTCGTAGTGGACGACCACGTCGATCTCGTCGACGTGGATGCCGCGGGCGGCCACGTCGGTGGCCACGAGCACGTGCAGCTTGCCGTCGGTGAAGTCGCTCAGCGCCCGCTCACGCGCCCCCTGGTGGAGGTCACCGTGAATGGGCCGGGCAGTCACGCCTTCGCGCTGGAGTTGGCGGGCCAGGCGGTCGGCGCCCCGCTTGGTGCGCACGAAGACCAGGCACCGCTCGGCCCCGCCGCAGATGGCCGCCGCCACCTTCACCTTGTCCATCTGGTGGACGAACAAGAAGCGGTGGTCCATGTCGTCGACCTCGATCCGCTCCGACTGCACCTCGTGGAACACGGGGTCGGTGAGGTGCACCCGCACCACGTGGTCGACGGCGCCGTCGAGGGTGGCGGAGAACAGCATGGTCTGGTGGGCACGGTCGACGTGGCGCAGCACCCACTCGACCTGGGGCAGGAACCCCATGTCGGCCATGCGGTCGGCCTCGTCCAGGACCACGACCTCGATGTCGGCCAGCGAGATCGCTTTCCGCTCGATGAGGTCGATGAGGCGCCCCGGGGTGGCCACGACGATGTCGGGCCCCTTGCGCAGGGCCCGGGTCTGGCGGTCGACGTCGGTGCCGCCGTAGACGGCCTGCACGGTGCGGCCTCGAACCTCGACGAGAGGGGCGATCTCGGCGGCGACCTGATTGGCCAGCTCCCGGGTGGGCACGAGGACCAGGGACCGGGGACGGGACGGGCTGGACTCGCCAGCCCGCTCGGCCAGGGCCAGGCCGAAGGCCAGCGTCTTGCCGGAGCCGGTCTTGGCCTTGCCGCACACGTCACGGCCGGCGAGGGCGTCGGGGATGGTCATCTCCTGGACCGGGAACGGCTCGGTGATGCCCTGCTCGGCCAGGACGGCGACGAGGTCGGGGGCGACGCCGAGCGCGTCGAAGGTGGTGGTCATTTTCTGCTCCTGTTCTCGGTGGTGCTGTGCGTGGGTCGCCCCGGCGACTCCGCACACGATGAGAGGAGCAAGAGAGGTGACCCGCGAGCCCCGGCGCGGTCGCCGGCTCGCACGTTCAGAACCAGGGTAGCCGGTCCCCACCTCGGTGCTGTCGACCCGAGGCTCCCGCGCCCGTGCGGGGAGGTCAGTCCCAGAAGTCGAGGGCGGTGCGCACCGTGCGCTCGAACGTCTCGTCGTCGAGGTCCCGCCGAAGGGTGGCGATGAGCTCGGCGTCGGCGCCGACCAGCCGGCGCAGCGGGTGGTCGGGCGTGGTGGCCGCCTCGTAGATGGCGGCGGCCACCGACGCCGGGTCCCCCGGCCGGTCGCGGCCGGGCAGGCCGGCGGCCGCCGCCTCCCAACGGCGACCGAGCTCGGCGTAGGCCGAGACGCCGTCGGGATCGGCCACCAGGCGGTTGTCGCCCAGGCAGGTGACGAAGTGGCCGGGCTCGACGATCACCACCCGCACCCCGAAGGGGCGGACCTCGTAGTGGAG
>JAHWJR010000016.1:0-10904 GCA_019348335.1 Actinomycetota bacterium | reverse complement strand
CCACCACCGTGTGCCCCGCCCTGGCGAAGTGCAGGGCGGTGAGCAGCCCGAAGCCGCTGCTGCACCCGGTGATGAGCGCCACCGCCATGGCCGGACGCTACGCCGTCCGGCCGGGGGCGAGGCCGATCAACGCCGTGCCGTCGTCCGCCCTCCGGCGAACACCCGGTAGAGGGCCAGCAGGATGAGGGCGCCCACGATGGCTGCCACCCACGTGGCCAGGTCGAAGAACTCCTCGTTCACGCTGATGTCGAACAACGCCGAGGCCAGGAAGCCCCCGAGCAGGGCGCCGACGATCCCGATCACCGCGGTGATGATGATCCCTCCGGGGTCGTCGCCCGGCATGATGACCTTGGCGATGAGCCCGGCGATCAGCCCCAGCACGATCCAGCCGATGATGCCCATGTCGAACCTCCTTGCTCGTGCGGGGCGGTCGCCCGCGCCGCCCAACTGTCTCCACCTGTCCGACCGGGAAACCTGCCAAAAGGTGACCGGTCAACGCCGGGCGACGGGCGCCAGCAGCTCCCCGAACCGCTCGACGACCTGCGCGTCGAGCCCCAGGTCGGCGGCGGCGACGTTGTCGTCGACGTGCTCAGGGCGGGTGGCGCCGACGATCACGCTGGAGACGGCCGGCTGGCGCAGGCACCACGCCAGCGCCAGCTGCGACAGGGTGCACCCGGCCTCGGCGGCGAGCTTCCCGCTGGCGGACACGGCGTCGAGCGTCTCCTGGGTCAGCCACTGCTCCATGAAGCGCCGGCCCCCTCCCGCCGCCCGGCTGCCCTCGGGAACCTCGTCCACCGACCGGTACTTGCCGGTCAGCACCCCCATGGCCAGCGGGGACCAGACCACGTTGCCGATGCCGAGCTCCTCGGAGGTGGGCAGCACCGCGGGCTCGATGCGCCGCTGCAGGGCGCTGTACTGCGGCTGGTTGCTGGTCGGAGCCGACCAGCCGTGCGAGCGGCACAGCTCCACAGCGGAGCGGAGCTGGTCGGCCGACCACTCCGACGTCCCCCAGTAGAGGACCTTGCCCGTCCGCACCAGGTCGTCCATGACCCGGCACGTCTCCTCGAGCGGCGTCTCGGGGTCGTAGCGGTGGCACTGGTAGAGGTCGATGTAGTCGACGCCGAGGCGGCGCAGCGAGTGATGGACCTGCTCCCAGACGTGCTTGCGGCTGAGTCCCGAGTCGTTGGGACCGTTCCCGACCGGGAAGTACACCTTGGTGGCCAGCACGTAGTCGTCGCGGCGGAGGTCCGCCAGGGTGCGGCCCACGACCTCTTCGGCCCGGCCGCCGGCGTAGACGTTGGCGGTGTCGAAGAAGTTGACGCCCTGGTCGAACGCCCGACGGATGCAGGTGGCGGCGGTCTCCTCCTCGACCGACCCTCCGTAGGTCAGCCATGACCCCAGCCCCACGACAGAGACCTCGACACCGGCATGGCCCAGCCTTCGGTACCTCATGGTCGCCGCCTACCCACGCCGGGACGAGCTGATGCTGGCGAGCAGGACCTCCGCGGACTCAGCCGATGAGGCCCTCGTCTGCCAACCACGCCGCCGCCACGGCTCCCGGCTCCTCGCCGTCGATGTCGACCCGCCGGTTCAGCTGGGACAGGTCGTCGGTGGTGAGGGCCGCCGACACCTGATCGAGCCGATCGACGAGCCGGTCGCCGTAGCGCTCGATGGTCTCCCGGCGGACCACCGGGACCACGTTCTCGGCCGGCTGCAGCGCACGGTCGTCGTCGAGGAGGACGAACTCGCCCGTCGCCAGGTGTCCGTCGGTGGTGAACAACAGGGCCACGTCGACCTGCCCCTCGGCCAGGGCGGCCCGGGTGCGACGACCGCCGGCGTCGGCGAGCGCCACGAAGTCGGCGAACTGGAGCTCGTAGCGAGACTCCAACCCGGCGAGGCACAGGCGCCGCTCGCGGCACTCCGGCGGTCCGCCGAACGCCAGCTCACCCGCCACCGGAGCCAGGTCGCTGATGGTGCGCAGCCCGTAGCGCTCGGCCGTCGCCGCCGTCACCGCGAACCCGTTCTGGTTCTGAGCGGGCGCCGGGGTGAGCACCTCCACTCCGGCCCGGCCGAGGGTGTCGACCAGCCGCTTGTGGATGGCGCCGGCGTCGAGGCTGGCCACCGCCGCACCGGGGTCGAAGTAGGCGAGGGCCGAGCCCAGGTACTCCGGCACCACGTCGACCAACCCCTGCTCGAGGGCGGGTTGCATGAGCTCCCGGGGCCCGACCCCGAACTCCCGGGACACGGGGAGGTCGACGCCCTCCAGGGCCTGGGCGTAGAGCTCGGCGAGCAAGGTGCTCTCGGAGAAGTTGAACGAACCGACCGTCACCGCGTGGGGATCGGCGGCCACCGCCGGCTCCCGCTCGGGGCCGCTCGGCAGGCATGCGGCCAGGGCGACCACGACCAGCACCAGCAGGAGGAGTCGAGGAACGCCCGCGCCCCGGCGGGGGGCACCCCCACGTCCTGCCACCACGGCGCACCTCCCACCGGCCCAGCGACCAGGCCCGCTTGTCGCCGGCGCTGACGCGCGCCCGGCGCCGGGATACGCTACCGGCTCCTTCTCTTCCCCGGACCGGCCCATGGCAACGATCGACGGCCCTTCAGGAGGCGCCTCCGGCGCCGGTGCCCTGCCCGCCTTCGCCGTGGTGTCGCGCACCGGTCGCCGGCGCCGGCCCTCGGGAGAGCCACCCCCCCTTCCCCGCCCCATCAACACCAGCGGGTGGGTCTACCTCTCCGCCGCCGGCGGCGTGCTGGCGGTGTGGACGCTGCTGTGGCTCGGCAAGGGCGCGGAGCCCCTCTCCGACGCCCTGCTGCGCGCCGACCTGGCCGTGTTGCGCTGGTTCGAACGGCTCCGCACCGACGCCCTCCCCGCGGTGATGCACGACGTCCACGCCCTCGGCTCGGAGCGGACCGCCCAGGCCCTGCGGTGGGTGACGGTGCTGGCGCTCCTGGTGCTGCGCCGGTTCCGCCACCTCCTCGTGTTCCTCGGGGTGATCCTCGTCGTGGGCACGGTCACGGCCGCCAGCTCCCTGGCCATCGGTCGCCTCCGCCCGGTGGGCGTGGAGATCCTCGGGAGCTGGGACGGCTACGCCCACCCTTCGGCCCCGGTGGTGGCGCTGGGCCTGAGCCTGGTCGGCATCGTCTACACCCTCGTGCCGGGAGGGACGTGGCGGAACCGGGCCAAGTGGGTGGCGGGCGTGCCCATCGTCGCCCTGGCCGCCTCCCGGCTGTACCTCGGCGTCGACCACCCCAGCGACGTCTTCGTGGGCGCCGTGCTCGGCATGGCCATCCCGGTGGTCGCCTTCCGCCTGCTCACGCCCAACGACGTGTTCCCCCTCTCCTACCGCCGAGGACGCACCGCCCACCTCGACGTCGGTGGACGGCGGGGCGAAGCCATCGCCGAGGCCCTCCAGACCCAGTTCGGCTTCGCCCTCGTCGAGCTCCGGCACTTCCGCCTCGAGAGCTCCGCCGGGTCCACGCCCCTGCTCCTGCGAGTCTGCCGAACCGTCGACCGGGAGCCGACGGAGGTGTTCGCCAAGCTGTACGCCCACGCCCACCTCCGCTCCGACCGCTGGTACAAGCTGGGACGGACCATCCGCTACGGCCGCCTGGAGGACGAGGGGACCTTCTCCAGCGTCCGCCGCCTGGTGGAGTACGAGGACTACCTCCTGCGGGTCATGGCCGACGCCGGGCTTCCCGTTCCCCTGTCGTACGGCTTCGCCGAGATCACGCCCGAGCGCGAGTACCTGCTGGTGACCGAGTTCCTGACCGGCGCCGTCGAGCTCGACGACGCCGAGGTCGACGAGGAGGTGATCGACAGCGGGCTCAGGGTGGTCCGCCAGATGTGGGATGCCGGACTGGCCCATCGAGACCTGAAGCCGGCCAACGTGCTGGTGCGCGACGGGAAGGTCTTCCTGATCGACGTGGCCTTCGCCACCGTGCGACCCTCGCCGTGGCGCCAGGCCGTGGACCTGACCAACATGATGCTGACGCTCGCCCTGCGCAGCAGCGCCGAGCAGGTCTACGAACGGGCCCTGCAGTGGTTCCACCCCGACGAGATCGCCGAGGCCCTGGCCGCCAGCCGCAGCGTCACCATCCCCTCCCAGCTCCGGGCCCGGCTGCGGGCCGACGGACGTGATCTCCTCGGGTGCTTCCGGCAACTGGCTCCCGAGCGGCCACCCATCTCGATCCAGCGATGGACCCTGCGCCGGATGGGGTTGACCCTGGCGGCGGCCGGCTCGGTGGTTGCTGCCGCCGCCCTGTTGGTGTTCTACCTCACGGCCACCGGCCTGTTGTGACCGTCCGGCCGCGGCTCGTCGACCCCCCATGACCACCCGCTCCCCCGCCGTGGTCGCCGCCGTGCTGGCCGCGGCCATGGTGGGATGCGCCGGGGCCGAGGCGGCGGTGCCGGAGTGCGAGCCCGGCCGGCGCCTGGCCATCCTCGCCCAGTCGGTGCCGACCGCCTCCCTGGTGCCCTGCTTGGAGAGCATGCCGGCGGGCTGGAGCTTCGCCGCCCTCGACGTCGACAGCCAGCGCTCCCGGTTCTGGCTCGACTCCGACCGGGCCGGCCTTCGCGCCGCCGAGATCGAGCTGAGCCCCACCTGCGACGTGAGCGACGGCACCCAGGGCGAGCCCGAGGAGGACGGGACCGATCGGTACCAGCGGCTGAGCTCCCTGTCACCTCGCTTCGCCGGCACCACCTACGACGTGTTCGACGGCGGCTGCGTCATCTACCGCTACGACTTCGCTTCGGGCCCGCACATCACGCTCTACCAGGAGCTCCACGACGCCGTCACCCTGTTCCCGCGCGAAGACCTCGAACCGCTGACCACCGGCCTCGACCGCCTCCCGGCGTCGTAGCGTTGACCGTCGCATGATGCTGCTGAACCACCGGCGGGCCATCGAGCTCGCCGCCGGCACCCTGCTGGCCACCATCGTGTTGTTCGCCATGGTGGGCTTCGACGTCACCCGGGCCGCGGTCCAGCCGGTGGACGACGCCTGGCTCGGCGCCATGGAAGCCGTCCGCTTCGCCCCGCTGGAGGCCGTGGCCAAGGTCCTCGACGTGGTGGGAGGCACCTGGGTGACCGCCCCTCTGCGCCTGGGAGTGGGCGTGTGGCTGGTCTTCCGCCGTCGCTGGGCCCACTTCAGCGCCCTGGCGCTGGCTGTGGCCGTCTCCGAGGTGGGCATCGGGCTGTTCAAGGGCCTGGTGGCCCGTCCTCGTCCGCCGGACATCCTCGTCCACGTGACCGGCTTCTCGTTCCCGTCCGGCCATGCCACCGCCGGCGCCGTCACCGCCCTCGCCCTGGTGATCGTGCTCCTGCCGCCGGGGCCGGCGCGCTGGCGTTGGGAGGTGCGGGCCGCCCTGTTCGTCCTGGCCATGGCCCTGAGCCGCACCTATCTCGGGGCCCATTGGCTGTCGGACGCGGTGGCCGGCACGCTGTTCGGCACCGCTGCAGTCCTGGTCTCGGTCGTGGTGGTCATCGGGCTGCGCAACCGCCTCCGCCCCCGGTGGTTCCCCGAGGCCGCTACGCCGAGCTCACCGTCGCCGCCCCTGGCGGGCGCGACCTCGATCGACGGGTCCACGCCAGATAAGTGACCAGCCCGATGGGGATGGGCACCAGGTAGGTGAGCACGCGGTAGACCAGCACGCCGGCCACCACTGCTTCGCGCGCTCCCCCAGCCACGACCAGCGCCGCCACCAGGCCCAGCTCGACCACGCCCAGGCCACCCGGGGTGATGGGCAGGGCCGAGATCAGCCGGACGAAGGCGAAGGCCCCGAGCACCTCGGCCCAGCCCACCTCGTCGTCGGACACGCCGACGTGGCGCAGCACCACCAGGAGCAGGAGGTAGAGCGTGAGGTGGCTGATCAGCGTGGTGAGGGTGAGGGCGCCCCACCGGTCCCGCAGCAGCCCGACGGTGTCGGCGCGGAAGCGGGCGGCGGCGTCGGCCCAGCCCGAGACCGGGCCCCGGGACGCCAGCCGCCGTAGCCGGGAGACGAGGGTGGCGAGGACCGTGCCCACCCGCCGGGCCAGGCGCTCGCTGCGCAGCATCAGGCCGAAGGTCCCGAGGGCGACCACCAGCAGGCCCACGCCGACCAGGGCGGCGACGAGCAGGGCGACGCTGGCGTCCCCCTGGAGCGCCAGCAGGGCCAGCGCCACCAACGGCATGCCCACCTTGACGAAGTTGTTCCACAGCCCCGACAGCAGCAGGGACCGGGTGATGATCGAGCGGGGGAACCCCCACGAGGCGTACATGGCGTAGTTGATCCCGAGGCCCACCGCGGCGCCGGCAGGCAGGGTGTTGGCCAGGGCAGTCGCCGACTGGCTGGCCATGCCGGCCCGCCACAGGCCCAGCCCGGGGAGTGCGCTGAGCTGCACCAGCCAGTAGCTGACGAGGTTCCAGGCCGCGAGCACGACGAGGGTGGCGACCTCGGTGCCGGTCATGGCCCGCACCGCCGCCCAGACCTCGGACAGGTCGGCTACGCGCGGCAGGACGCCGGCGAAGACGCCCACCACCACGACCAGCGAGATCAGGGCCCGCAGCCCCCTCCGCCGGCCCCGCACCCCTCCCGACTGTTCCGACGTGGGCACGGCGCGACTCCGGGATGCGGCGGGCGAGCCGCCGTAGTGTACGAACTCGCTCGCTCCCGGGCGTGCAGGAAGGACCGACGCCACCGTGGCCACCAACGGCCGTTCTCACCACCGCCACGTGGTCGACCTGGCCGTGCTCGGCGCCGGGGTGGTCCTGCTCGCCCTCAGCTCCCTGTTCCTCGACGGCCGCCAGGTGCCCGAGCCGGAGTTGGCGGTGTTCCGGGCCGTCAACCGCGTCCCGGGGATCCCCTTCGCCATGGCGTGGGCGCCCATGCAGCTGGGCAACGTGGTGGCCGTGCCCGCCGCCGCCCTCGTCGCCCTGGTGGTCCGCCGGTATCGGGCCGCCCTCGCCCTCGCTGCCGCCGGCCTCTCGGCGTGGGTCCTGGGCAAGGTGGTCAAGGGGCTCGTCGAGCGGGGGCGGCCCGGCGCGCTGGTGGAGGCGGCGGTCCTGCGGGACGCACCGGCCGGAGGCCTGGGGTTCGTCTCCGGCCACGCCGCCGTGGCCGTGGCCCTCGCCACCACGGCGTGGCCCTACCTGGGACGGTGGGGACGGGCGGCGGCCGCCGGCCTGGCCGTGCTGGTCTGCCTGCTGCGCCTCTACGTCGGTGCCCACCTGCCCCTGGACGTGGTCGGAGGGGCCGGGCTCGGCCTGGTGGCCGGCGCCGCCGTGCACCTGGTCGTGGGGCGGCCGGCGAGGGCGGTGGCGCCATGACCGCGCTGGCGGCCATCGACA
Source organism: Actinomycetota bacterium (assembly GCA_019348335.1). Classification (GTDB taxonomy): domain Bacteria; phylum Actinomycetota; class Acidimicrobiia; order Acidimicrobiales; family CADCSY01; genus JAHWJR01. Next base: position 3,581 of record JAHWJR010000016.1, on the reverse strand, counting down.
CCTGGCCCGTGGTCGGGGTGGCGGCGGCGGTGATGGCACCGGGCGCGGTGGTCGAGACCCGCGGTCCGGTGGAGGAGGTGTTCTCCTGGGCGTCGCTCACCAAGCTCCTCACCGCTCTGGCCACGCTCGTCGCCGTGGAGGAGGGCACGGTCGCCCTCGACTCCCCTGCCGGCCCGCCGAGGTCCACCGTCCGCCATCTGCTGGCCCACGCCTCCGGGCTGGGCCCGGACCACGACCGGGCCCTGGCCCCGCCGGGCCGCCGGCGGATCTACTCCAACCGGGGGTTCGAGGTGCTGTCCGAGGCGGTGGCCGAGGGGGCGGGCATGCCCTTCGTCGACTACGTCACCGCCGCCGTCCTCGAGCCGCTGGGCATGACCGCCACGTCCTGGGGAGGGTCGGCGGCCAAGGGGGCCAGCGGGCCGCTCACCGACCTGTCGCAGCTGGCCCTGGAGCTGCTCCGTCCCACCCTGGTGGACGAGACCACGCTGGCGGCGGCCACTCGTCCTGCCTTCCCGGGGCTGGCCGGCGTCCTCCCGGGCTTCGGCCACCACGCGCCCAACGACTGGGGCCTGGGCTTCGAGCTGCGGGACCGCAAGGTCCCGCACTGGACGGGCACGGCCAACTCGCCGAGCACCTTCGGCCACTTCGGTCGAGCCGGTGGCTTCCTCTGGGTCGATCCCGACGCCGACCTGGCGTGCGCCTCGCTCGCCGACCGCGACTTCGACCGGTGGGCGATGACGGCGTGGCCGGCGCTGAGCGACGCCGTGCTGGCCGAGCACCGCCACCACTGAGCCCCCCTCCCGTTCTTTGTCGGATCGTCCACCGTGGCGGTGGTCGAGCCGACAGAGAACGACGGTGGTTTGGCAACGAGGGTGGTCAGGCGGGGAAGACCCGCACCTCGGTGGCCTTGACCGTGACCCAGACCTGGCCGCCGTCGTCGAGGGCGAGGTCGGCCACGGCCGCCGGCGTCACCTCGGCCACCAGGGCCGGCCGCCCGTCGAGGGCGATCCGTACCCGGGCCCGGTCCCCCAGGAGCTCGACCGCCTCGGCCCGGCCTTCCCACACGTTGCGGGGCGAGCCCTCCGGCGGGCGGCGGTGCACGGCCACGGCTCGGGGATGGACCACGGCGAAGACCTGCCCCCGGCCGGCGCCGGGCGCCGCCAGCCAACCCCCCTCCGCCAGCTCGACGCCGCCGTCCCGCCCCTGCCCGGCCAGGAGGTTGACGCCCACCAGCTCGGCGACCCACGGCGAGCGGGGGCGCTCGGCCACCTCCCGGGGTGTCCCGTGCTGGACCACCCGGCCGTGCTCGAGCACCACCAGCCGGCCGGCCAGGGTCATGGCCTCGAGCGGGTCGTGGGTGACCAGCACCGCCACGCCGGCGCCGGCCATCAGCGGGCGCAGCTCCCGGCGCAGGGCGCCACGGGCTTCGACGTCGAGCGCCGAGAGCGGCTCGTCGAGCAGCAACAGCGCCGGCTCCATCGCCAGCGCCCGGGCCAGCGCCACCCGCTGAGCCTCGCCGCCGGAGAGGGTCGCCGGCCGGGACGCCGCCCGGTGACCCACGCCGAGGCGGTCCAGCCACGCCGCCGCCCGACGCCTCGCCTCCGCCCGCCGCACGCCGCGGCAGCGCAGGCCGAAGGCCACGTTGTCGAGGGCGCTGAGATGGGGGAACAGCAGGCGATCCTGGAAGGCGAGGCCCACCGGCCGTCGTTCCGGCGCCAGGCGGTGGCCGGTGGCGGCGTCCTCCAGGACGGTGTCGTCCATGACCACCCGCCCGGCACTCAGCGGCACCAGGCCGGCCAGGGCCCGCAGCAGCGTCGACTTGCCGGCGCCGTTGGGCCCGACCACGGCCACCACCTCTCCGGGGCGGGCCTCCAGGGCCACGTCGAGGCGGAGGTCCCCGACCCGGGCCGCCACCGCGGCGCTCAGGCCGGCGGTCACCGAACGAGCCCGGGCGCCCAGTGACGGCGCAGGCCGACGAGCACGGCGACCGACACCGCGACGAGCACGAGGCTGAGGACCACAGCCGACTCCGGGTCGCCCTGGAGGGCGAGGAAGACCGCCAGCGGCAGGGTCTGCGTCCGGCCGGCGACGTTGCCGGCGAAGGTGATGGTGGCTCCGAACTCCCCGAGGGCACGGGCCCACGACAGCGCCGCTCCCGCCGCCAGGGAGGGCGCCAGCAGGGGCAGCGTGACCCGGCGGAACACCTCCGCCCGGGAGGCACCGAGGGTGCGGGCGGCGTCCTCGAGGCGGGTGTCGAGGGCCCGCAGGCCGGCCTCGGTGGTGAGCACGAGGAAGGGCAGGGCCACGAAGGTCTGGGCCAGCACCACCCCCGCCGGCGTGAACGGCAGCCCGAGCCCCAGGCCCCGGTCGAGCCACTGGCCCACCAGCCCCCGGCGCCCGAAGGCCAGGAGCAGGGCCACGCCACCCGAGACCGGAGGCAGCACGATGGGCAGGGTGATCAGCGCCCGCACCAGCCCCCTGCCCCGGTACGCCACCCGGGCCTGCACCCAGGCCAGCGGCAGCCCGAGGACCACGGTCAGCGCCGCCGCCACCATCGACGACACCAGGGAGAGCCGCAGCGCGGCCAGGGCCCCCGGCGCCGCCAGCAACTCGACGGCCCGGCTCCACGGCGCCTTCCAGACCAGGGCCACCAGCGGGAGGCCCACCAGGGCGGCACCCGGCAGCGCCAGGCCCAGGGCCAGGGCGCTTCGCGGGGTTCTCATCCCGCCACCGGCTCCCCGGCCGGGGCCAGGAAGCCGGCGCCGGCCAGGACCTCCTGGCCCGGGGCCGAGCGCACGAAGGCGACGAAGGCCTCCGCCGCCTCCCGCTGCTCGGTTCCCGCCGTCACGGCGATCGGGTAACGGGCCACGACGTCGTCGCCGGGGATGGGCACCGCGACCAGCCGGCCCCGCGCCGCCCTCACGTCGGTGACGTAGACCACGCCGGCGTCGGCCTCCCCCAGCTCGATCCGGGTGGCCACCGCCTTCACGCTGGGCTCCCGGCTGGGCCGGTGCACCTCGACGCCCGCCCGGGCCAGCACCTCTTCGGTGTACCTGCCGGCCGGCACCGCCGGATCGGCCAGCGCCACTCGCAGCCCGGGACGACCCAGGTCGGTCACTCCCCCCACCCCGGCGGGATTGCCCGGGGGCACGGCGATGGCCAGCCGGTTCCGGGCGAAGACCACGGGCGGGTCGACCATCCCCGCCTCGACCAGGTCCCGCATGCTGGCGTCGTCGGCCGTGGCCACCACGTCGGCGGCGACCGACCCCGCCCTCGCACCCTCGCGCAGCTGGAACACCAGCGTGGGCGTCCCCGCCAGGTGGAGGTCGACAACGATGCCGGGATGGGCGGCCTCGAAGTCGGAGGCCAGGGCCTCGAAGGCCTCGGTGAGCGAGGCGGCGGCGAACACCGCCAGCCTGGTGGTCCCGCCGGCCTCCCCTTGCCCGCCGCACCCGGTGGCGACCAGGGCGGCGGTGGCCAGGGTGACCCAGCGCCGGAACGGGCGAGCCGGCCTGGTCACGGGCAGGCGCCGACCTCGCCGGCGCCCGTTGGGGTCAGCGCCGCTTGCCCTTCTTGCGGCC
>JAHWJR010000132.1 GCA_019348335.1 Actinomycetota bacterium | reverse complement strand
CCGGCGCCGCTGAGGTCGAGCACCACGCCCTCACCCCACTTCCGGTGACGGACGTCGTCGCCGATGCGCAGGCCGAGGGTCTCGGCACCGGTGCTGGGTGGCGGTCGGGGTGAGCGCAGCGCCGACTCCACGATCCGGGGTCGACTGCCGAACAGCCGTCCCTCGGGCTCGTCCCCGCCGGGACGACCGGTGCTCGTGCGCCGGGCGCGAGGGGCCTCGCCCACCTGTTCGACCAACGCTTCGGGGAGCTCGGTGAGGTAGCGACTGGGCGGGTTGTACTGCGTGGACCCGAACAGGCTGCGCCGCCAGGCCGAGCTGACGTAGAGCTTCTCGCGTGCCCGGGTGATGCCCACGTAGGCCAGGCGGCGCTCCTCCTCCAGCTGCCGGGGCTCGCCCAGCGAGCGCAGGTGCGGGAACACGCCCTCCTCCAGCCCCGTGAGGAACACCACCGGGAACTCCAGCCCCTTGGCCGAGTGCAGGGTCATGAGCACCACCGAGGAGTCGTCACCGGTCAGGTCGTCGGTGTCGGCGACCAGGCTGACCGACTCGAGGAACGTGTCGATGTCGGCCGCCTCCTCGGCCACGCCGACCAGCTCGGCCAGGTTCTCGATACGACCCTGGGCCTCGACGCTGTGCTCGGCCTCGAGCTCGGCCCGGTACCCGCTGGCGCCCAGGGCGGCGTCGAGCACCGCCGCCGGCCCCTCGCCCGCCTCGGCCAGGGCCCGCAGCTCGGCCAGCAGGCTCAGGAACCGGCCGATCCCCTTCAGGGCCGGGCCCTTGGCCCCCGCCTCCTCGGCGTGCTCGAGGGCGGTGGCGAAGGGCACCCCGGAGGCCGTGGCCCAGGCGTCGAGGCGGGCCACGGTGGTGTCGCCCACGCCCCGCTTGGGCACGTTGACGATCCGCTTCATCGAGACCTCGTCGGCCGGGTTCACCGTGGCCCGCAGGTAGGCGATGGCGTCCTTGACCTCACGCCGGTCGTAGAAGCGGGCTCCCCCGACGACCCGGTACGGGATGCCCCGGCGCACCAGGTGCTCCTCGAGCACCCGGCTCTGGGCGTTGGTCCGGTAGAACACGGCCATGTGGCCCCAGCGATGGTGCCCGCCGTCGTGGAGGCGGGCCAGCTCCGAGCTGACCCACGCCGCCTCGTCGTGCTCGTCGTCGGCCCCGTAGCGCACGATGGGGTCGCCCCCGGTCCGGTCGGTCCACAGGTCCTTGGGGGTGCGCCCCACGTTGTGGGCGATGACCGCGTTGGCGGCGTCGAGGATGGTCGAGGTCGAGCGGTAGTTCTGGTCGAGCACGACCACGGTGGCGTCGGGGAACGCCTTCTCGAACTCCAGGATGTTGCGGACGTCGGCGCCCCGGAAGCAGTAGATCGACTGGTCGCTGTCGCCGACCACGCACACGTTGCCGTGGCCGCTCGCCAGGAGGACCACCAGCTCGTTCTGGGCCCGGTTGGTGTCCTGGTACTCGTCGACCAGGACGTGGCGGAAGCGGCGCTGGTACCGCTCGAGGACGTCGGGGTGCTCGCGGAACAGGCGCACCGCCTGACCCAACAGGTCGTCGAAGTCCATGGCGCCGGCGGTCTCGAGCCGGCGCTGGTACTCACGGTAGATCTCGGCGATGCGGCGCTCGAAGAGCGTGCGGGCCGCCTCGGCGTAGGCCTCCACACCCACCAGCTCGTTCTTGGCCGCGCTGATGGTGGCGTGGACCGAGCGGGGCGGCATCCGCTTGGTGTCGATGTTGAGGTCGCGCAGCACGTAGCCGGTGAGACGGACGGCGTCGGCCTGGTCGTAGATGGTGAACGACGACGGGTAGCCGAGCAGCTTGCCGTCGCGCCGCAGGATGCGCACGCAGGCGGCGTGGAAGGTCGAGACCCACATGCGGGCCGCCACCGCCCCCACCAGGGACGCCACCCGGGCCTTCATCTCGTCGGCGGCCTTGTTGGTGAAGGTGATGGCCAGGATCTCGAACGGGGACACGCCTCGCTCGATGAGGTGGGCGATGCGGTGGGTGAGCACCCGGGTCTTGCCCGACCCCGCCCCGGCCACCACCAGCAGCGGGCCGTCGCCGCACGTCACCGCCTCGGCCTGGTCGGGGTTGAGCCCGGCCAGCAACGACCGTCCCGGCTCCTGGTCGCCGGGCGGGGCAGCGTCCCCGGCCGGTAGTGCGGTGCTCGACATGGCCGAGGCCACCCTACCGGCCCCCGGTGACGCCTTTTCGGGATGGCGCGGCACGATTCGCCACCGCAGGGGCGAGACTGGTCCCATGAGCGCCACCGACGCCGGCACGCCCACCATCGGGCCCGCCGACACCCTGCTGTTCGAGCTGCTGGCCACGCCCGAGGGCCGGGCCGACCCCTACGCCCGCTACGCCGAGCTCCGCGAGCGCTGGCCCGTGCACCGGCTGGTCCTCGACGCCTCGGCCGGCACCGGGGGCACGTGGGTGCTCAGCCGCTTCGACCACTGCCAGGCCGTCCTGCGCCACCCTCGCCTGGGCAAGGACTTCGCCGCCATGCAGCGGCGGTGGGGCCTGAGCGAGGAGGAGCTGGCCGCCCAGGTGGCCTTCACCGACGACCGGCGTTCGATGCTGTTCCGCGACCCTCCCGACCACACCCGCCTGCGGGGGCTGGTCTCCAAGGCGTTCACCCCGCGGACCGTGGAGCGGCTGCGGCCCCACGTGGTGCGCCTGGTCGACGACCTGCTCGACGAGGTGGGCGCCGGCGAGGTCGACGTGATGACCTCCCTCGCCTTCCCTCTGCCCGTCACCGTGATCGGCGAGATGCTGGGCGTGCCCCGGGCCGACCGGCCGCAGTTCCAGCGCCTGGTACGGGCCTCGGCCGCCGCCCTGGAGCCGTTCGTCACGCCCGAGGCCCTGGCCGCCGCCAACGCCGCCACCCTGGAGATGGAGGCGTACTTCCGGGGCCTGGTGGCCGAGCGCCGGGCGGCGCCGGCCGACGACCTGCTCAGCCACCTCATCGCCGCCGAGGACAACGGCGACCAGCTCACCGAGCAGGAGCTGCTGTCCACCGCCATCCTGCTGTTCGCCGCCGGCTTCGAGACCACGACCAACCTCATCGGCAACGGGCTGCTGGCCCTGCTCCGCCACCCGGAGCAGCTGGAGCGTCTGCGCCAGGACCCCGGGTTGTTGCCCTCGGCGGTCGAGGAGCTCCTTCGCTACGACAGCCCCGTCCAGGTCAACGGGCGTGTCGCCGGCGACGACGTGGACATCGACGGGCACCACATCCCGGCGGGTGCCACCGTGTTGACCCTGCTCGGGGCGGCCAACCGGGACCCCCGGCGCTTCTCGGAACCGGAGCGCCTCGACGTGGCCCGGTCGGAGGGCTCGTCGATGAGCTTCGGGAGCGGCATCCACTTCTGCCTGGGAGCGGCACTCGCCCGGATGGAGGGCCAGGTGTTCTTCGGGCGCCTGCTCGAGCGCTATCCGAGCATCGAGCTGCTCGACGAGTCGCCGGCCTACCGGGACAGCATCACCCTGCGCGGCCTGGCCGAGCTCCCTGTCGCCCTCGGGAGCTGACGGAGCGAGCTAGGCGGTACGGACGTTCCCGGAGGCCACCCGCTCGGCGTCGCTGCCGGCCTTCACGGGCACCAGCTTCAGCTGCTGCTCGGTCCTCACCAGCCGGACCTCCAGCCACGACCCCAGCATGAGCAGGGCGACCAGGAACACCATCGCCCCGGGAACGAGGAGCGCCTGTGCCATGGACATGCACAGGCTGTGCCCTGCGCTCACCGCTTCGAAACGCCATGGTCACGTTGCGTGGGCCCGTCTTCACGCCTCCGCGACGTCACTCCCACTCGATGGTGCCCGGAGGCTTCGACGTGATGTCGTAGGCCACCCGGTTGACCCCGGCCACCTCGTTGATGATGCGGCTCGAGAGCCGCTCGAGCAGGTCGTAGGGCAGGCGGGCCCAATCGGCGGTCATGGCGTCGTCGCTGGACACCGCACGCACGATGACGGGGTGGGCGTAGGTCCGCTCGTCGCCCATGACCCCGACGGAGCGGACGTCGGCGGCCAGCACGGCGAAGGCCTGCCAGATCTCCCGCTCGAGGCCGGCGGCCTTGACCTCCTCGCGCACGATGGCGTCAGCGTGGCGCAGGATGGTCAGGCGCTCGCGGGTGACCTCACCGATGATGCGCACGCCCAGGCCCGGCCCGGGGAAGGGCTGGCGCCACACGATCTCCTCGGGCAGGCCGAGCTCCTCACCCACCTTGCGGACCTCGTCCTTGAACAGCGCCCGTAGCGGCTCGACCAGCTCGAAGTCGAGGTCGTCGGGCAGGCCGCCGACATTGTGATGCGACTTGATGCGGGCGGCGTCCGGCGTCCCCGACTCGATGACGTCGGGATAGAGCGTGCCCTGGACCAGGAACCGGGCATCTTCGAGGCCCTGGGCGGCGACCTCGAACTCCCGGATGAAGCGCTCGCCGATGGCCTTGCGCTTCTCCTCGGGGTCGACCACGCCGGCGAGCCGCTCGAAGAACCGCTCGGCGGCGCGGACGTGGATGAGCTCGATGCCGTGGTGGCGGCGGAAGGTCTCGACCACCTGGTCGCTCTCGCCTTCGCGCATCAACCCCGTGTCGATGTAGACGCACGTCAGCTGCGACCCGATCGCCTTGTGGACCAGCGCGGCCGCCACGGCCGAGTCGACGCCGCCGGACAGCCCGCAGATGACCCGCTCCCGGCCGACCTGGGCCCGCACCGCCTCCACCTGGGTCTCGATGATGGAGGTCATGGTCCACGTGGGGCGGGCGCCGCACACGTCGTAGAGAAAGGACTTGAGGAGCTCCTGGCCCCGGGGGGTGTGAGCCACCTCGGGGTGGAACTGCACCCCGTAGATCGCCCGCTCCGGTGACTCCAGCACGGCGACGGGGGCCTCCGCGGTGCGGCCGGTGGCGGTGAAGCCTTCGGGCGGGGACACGATCGAGTCGAAGTGGCTCATCCACACCGGCTGGGAGCCGCCCACGTCGATCAGGCGCGACGGAGCGGTGACCTCGAGCGAGGTGCGCCCGTACTCGCCCCGACCGGTCCGGGCCACCTCGCCTCCGAGCTGGTGGGCGAGGAGCTGGGCGCCGTAGCAGATCCCGAGGACAGGAGCGGCCAGGTCGTAGATCGCCGGGTCGAGGAGGGGCGCCCGCTCCACGTGCACCGACTTGGGGCCGCCGCTCAGGATGACACCCACCGGCCGGCGGGCGGCGATCTCGGCGGCGGTGATGGTGTGGGGGACGATCTCGCTGTAGACGTGGGCGTCGCGGACCCGCCGGGCGATGAGCTGGGCGTACTGGGCGCCGAAGTCGACCACGAGCACCGTGTCGAAGTCGCCCGCTGCCTCCGCGCTCATCGTCCCGGCCGGGCGCACCGACCCCGACCTTCGCCTGCCCGCCCCGGGAGGCGAGGGCAGATCACTCCCGCCGGCCCATCCCGATGCCCTGCGACCGCTGGAGCAGCTTGCCCTCGGTCTGCAGGGCAGGAGCCACCATGACCTCGGCCTTCTGGAACTCCTTGACCGTCTCGTAGCCGCAGGTGGCCAT
>JAHWJR010000131.1 GCA_019348335.1 Actinomycetota bacterium | reverse complement strand
CCGCCGGGATGACTGGACCCGCCCACCAGGTACAGCCCCCGCCGGGGCCCCCGGTTGGCGGGGCGCAGGAAGGCGGCCCGCCGGCCGTTCGACGAGGTGCCGTAGATGGCGCCCTGCCACGCCCGGTACCGGGCGGCGATGTCGAGCGGCGTGATGGTCTCGACCGATCGCAGCCGGCCGGAGAGGTCCCAGCCCCGCCGGGCCAGCACGTCGAGCAGGTGGTCGCGGTAGGCCTCGGCCTCGGCGTCCCAGTCGACGGCCGAGGCGGGCGGGACGTTGACGAGCACGAACCAGTTCTCGCAGCCCTCCGGGGCCTGGGCCGGGTCGGTGACCGAGGAGGCGCAGACGTACAGCGTCGGGTCGGCCGCGGGCCGGCCGTGGCTGAAGATGGCGTCGAACTCGGCCCGCTCGTCGCCGGAGAAGGCGACGTTGTGGTGGGCCAGCCCCTCGGTGCGTCCCTCGACGGAGGCCAGGAGGGCGAAGCCCGACGACGACACCGGGGCCCGCAGCACCCGCCGTAGAGCCGCAGCGTCGGGCAGGAGGTCGGCGTAGAGGTGGGTGGCGTCCACGTTGGCCACCACCACGTCGGCGTCCACCCGCTCGCCGCCGGCCAGGCGCAGCCCCCGCACCTCGTCGGTGTCGGTCCGCACCGCCTCCACCTCGGTGCCCGTGCGCACCTCCACGCCCAGCCGCTCGAGCACGCCGGCCAGGGCGCCGGCCAGCGAGGCCAACCCGCCCCGCACGTACCACGCCCCCGACGACTGCTCCAGCCACGGGATGCACGACAGGGTGGCCGGCGCGGCGTAGGGCGACGACCCGGAGTAGGTGGCGTAGCGGCCGGCCCACTGCACCAGCCGGGGGTCGGAGAAGACCGATCGGGCGCGGGCGTCGAGGCTGCGCACCGGGTCGATGCGCCACAGGTCGGCGGGGGAGCGCATGCGCCGCACCAGGGCGAGGGGCGACTCCAGGGGGCCGGCGAAGAAGGTCCGCTGGGACACCTCCCACACCCGGCACCCGTGGTCGAGCCAGGCGGCGAAGGCCTCCCCCTGCCCCGGGGACAGTCGCTCGACCTCGGCCGTGGCCTCGTGGCGGTCGGCCCGGTGATCGAAACCGGAGCCGTCGGGCCACCGGTAGCGGCAGACGGGGTCGAGGGGGACCAGGTCGGCGACGGCGGCCAGCGAGGTCCCGGCCACGGCGAGCAGGTCGTCGAAGACCTCGGGCAGGGTCAGCAGCGACGGGCCGGTGTCGAAGGTGAACCCGCCGGCCGAGGAGGCGGCGAGCTTGCCGCCCAGCACGTCGTTGCGCTCGAACAGGGCCACGTCGTGGCCGGCTGCCCGCAGGCGGATGGCGGCGGCCATGCCTCCCACCCCGCCGCCCACCACCGCGACCTGCGCCACGGTCAGTCCCCGCCGGCGGGGGCGAGCTCGGCGCGCCAGGCGAGGGCGGCCAGCGGCAGCATGGCCAGGCCGCCGACCACGCCCACCAGCGGGTCGCCGAAGAACACCACGAAGGCGATGACCTCGCTGAGCGCCCACCAGGTGTAGAGCGCCAGCAGTCCCCGGCTGCGCCCCGGACCGGGCAGGAGCCGGTCGAGCACCACCATCACCGCCGCCGACGACACCAGCCAGCCGGCGTAGTTCGACAGCGGGATGCCCCGCCAGAACCCGTCGGCCTCCCACACCCAGAAGCCCTCGGCGACCATCTGGGGATCGAGCATGACGTCCCAGGCGGTGAGGGCGGCGGCGGCCAGGACCACCCGGAGCCACCCCGGCCCCACCAGGCGGGCCGCCACCTCGCGGGCGGGCAGGGCCATGGCCAGCCAGGCCAGGGGCACCACGAGGGGCACGCCGGCGGCCTGGGGCCGCAGCGCGTCGGTGTAGTGGTAGACGCCGAAGGGCCAGCCGGTGGTCGAGCCCAGCCACTCGAGGGCGAAGGTGCCGACGACCACGGCGCCGGCGGCCGCCGCCACCCGGGCCCAGGGCCAGACGGCGCCGGCCAGGGCGGCGGTGGTGGCGAAGAAGGCCACCACCACCACGGTGGTGAGCGCCCGGGTGTCGTCGACGAAGGGGATGAGGGCCTGGGCCCCGGCCATGAGGGCGAAGGCGCCCAGGGCCACGGCCACGGCCGGCGTCGAGGGGCGGGACAGGCGCAGGGCGGCGGTCACGGGCGGGCGGGCGCGCGCGTGGCCGCCGGCCGGCCGGCGAGGGCGCCTCCCGCCGCCAGCCGCCCCACCGTGGTCGCCTTGCGCCACAGGGGCACCCGCACCCGCTGGGAGAACACGTCGTAACCGGCGGCCTCGATGCGTTCGAGGATGCCGGCGTAGAGGATGCGGGCCGCCCGGATCCCCTTGGCCGACGACGGAGGCAACAGGGCGATGCCCACGTCGGCGGAGCGGTACAGGCTGCGGCACCGCTCGATCTCGAAGGCCATGACCGCCGCCCACTCCGGCGTCACCTCCCGCGACCACGGGTCGGCGCCGAAGCGGCGCAGGTCCTCCTGGGGGAGGTAGACCCGCCCGCGGTCGAGGTCCTCGGCCACGTCCCGCAGGAAGTTGGTGAGCTGGAAGGCGTTGCCCAGGTCCTGGGCGTGGGGCTGGGCCGCCGGCGAGAGGGGCTCCAGGATGGGCAGCATCATCTCGCCGATGACCGCCGCCGATCCGTCCATGTAGCCGAGCAGGTCGTCCCAGGTCTCGTAGCTGGCGATGCTCAGGTCCATGGTCATGGAGCGCAGGAACCGGCGGAAGCAGTCGGGGTCGATGCGGAAGGCCCGCACCGTGTGCACCACCGCCTTGAGCACCTCGTCGTCGGAGTCGCCGGTGTCGAGGTCGGCGAAGAACTGGTCGCCGAAGCCGGCCAGGGCCTTGGCCCGCACGTCGACGGGGGCGTCGCTGCCCAGGTCGTCGACGATGTCGTCGGCATAGCGGCAGAAGCCGTACAGGGCGTGGACGTGGTGGCGCTTGACCCGGGGCAGCGCCTTGGTCGACCAGTAGTAGGTGGTCCCGTAGCGCCGGTTGAGCTGCCGGCAGCGCTCGTAGCTCTGCTCCAGGGTGACGGGGCTCATCCCGGTCGCCCCGTCGGCGTGGCGGGGGTCACCGCCGCTCCCGGCCGTACTCCTCCACCCGCTCGGCGGCCAGGCGGCCGGACACCAGCACGGTGGGGATCCCCACGCCGGGCACGGTGCCCGAGCCCACGAACACGAGCCCCGGTGCCCGCCGGTCGACGTTGGAGGGCCGGAACGGCCCGGTCTGCAAGAAGCGGTGCGACAGGGCGAACGGCGTGCCCCGCTCCATGCCCTGGCGCTCCCAGTCGAGCGGGTCGAGGAACTCCTCGACCTCGATCTCGGCCGGGTAGCCCAGTTGGGCCACACGTTCCGCCAGCGACGCACGCACCCGCTCGCGCTCGGCGGTCCAGTCCATGCGCCCGTCGAGGTTGGGCACGGGCTCGAGGGCGTACAGCGTGGAGCAGCCCTCGGGGGCCAGCGAGGGGTCGTCCTTGGTGTGCACGGTGACGAGGATCGACGGGTCGGGCATGCGCACGCCGTCGTCGAGCAGGGCGGCGAAGGCGTCGTTCCAGGCGGTGCCGAAGTGGATGTTGTGGTGGGCGACGTCGTCGGCCGGCAGCCCTCGCACGCCGGCGTGCCACACCACGCACGACGGGGAGTAGTGGCCCCGGCGGGCGGTGCGGGGGGCGTCGAGGCCGCCCAGCAGCGTGCGGTAGGCCACGGGCAGGTCGGGGTTGGCCACCACGGCGTCGGCGTGCACCACCTCGCCGGTGTCGAGGCGCACGCCGGTCACCGGGCCGGTGGTGCCCTGCCGGCGCAGGATGGTCTCGACCGTGGCGCCGTAGCGGAACTCGGCCCCGGCCTTCTCGGCCCCGGCCGCCAGCCCCCGGCACATGGCGTGCATGCCGCCGCGGGGGAAGTAGACCCCCTCGACCGAGTCCATGTAGGTGATGATGCAGTACAGGGCCAGCGCCTGGTACGGGGCCAGGCCGGCGTACATCGACTGGAAGCTGAAGATGCGCTGGAGCCGCTCGTCGTCGAAGTAGGAGGCCACCACCTTGGAGAGCTTGCGGAACCCGCCCAGGCGCACCAGGTCGACCGTCGGCTTCAGCGGGCGGGCCAGCGACAGGGGCGAGGCGAAGTTGCGGTCGATGAAGTTGGGCATCTCCAGCCGGTACAGCCGGCCCAGCCAGTCGCAGAACCGCCCGAAGGCGGCTGCCTCCTTGGCGCCGCACACCTCGAGGATCTCCTGGGTCATGCGCTCGCGCCCGTGCCACACCCGCAGCACGGAGCCGTCGGCGTAGCACGCCCGGTACATGGGGTCGACGGGGCGGATGTCGACGTAGTCGGCCATCTCGGCCCCCATGGCCCGGAAGCAGTCCTCGACCAGACCGGGCATGGTCAGCACGGTGGCCCCGGTGTCGAAGCGGTAGCCGCCCTTCTCGAGCAGTCCCACCCGTCCCCCCGGCGTGTCACCCCGCTCGAGCACGGTGACGTCGTGCCCCTGTCCGGTCAGGTGGCAGGCGGCCGACAGCCCGCCGAGCCCTGCTCCCACGACGACGACGTGCACGAAGGTCTCCTTACCGGTCGCGCCAGGCGACGTAGTTGGCCAGCTCGGTCAGCGCCACCTGGGCCTCCTCGGCCAGCGGCGCCGCCTTGACCGCCTCGAGCGCCTCGGTGACCAGCCGCTCGATGGTGCGCTCGATCTCGTCGCGGGCGCCGATGGCGACCAGGACGTCCTGGAGCTCGGCCACGTCGTCGGCGGTGAGGTCGGGGTCGCCGACCCGGCGCAGCGCCCGGGCCGCGGCGCCGGTGGCCCGCTGGGTGGCCACGGCCATGAGCGGCGTGGGCTTGCCCTCGCGCAGGTCGTCGCCCACGGGCTTGCCGGTGGAGACGGTGTCCCCGAAGGCGCCCAGGAGGTCGTCGCGCAGCTGGAAGGCCTCGCCGAGGGGAAGCCCGTAGTCGGACAGGGGGCCGGCGAGCTCGTCGAGGCGGCCGGCCAGGGCGGCGCCCATGTGCAGGGGCCGCTCCACGGTGTACTTGCCGGACTTGTAGGAGGTGATGCGCCGGGCCGTGGCCAGGTCGGTCTGGCCCCGTACCGTGCCCAGCACGTCGAGGTACTGGCCGATGTTGAGCTCGATCCGCAGCTCGTCGTAGACGGCGCGGGCGGCCGGAGGGGCGGCGCCCACCAGCATGTCGGCGTAGACGAAGGCCAGGTCGCCCACGAGGATGGCCACGCCCTCGCCGAAGCGGCGGGACTCTCCCCGCCAGCCGTGGCGGGCGTGGCGGGTGGCGTGGGCGGTGTGGGCCGCGGGCCGGCCCCGCCGCTGGGCCGAGCCGTCCATGACGTCGTCGTGCAGCAGGGCGAAGGCGTGGAGGAGCTCGAAGGCGGCGCCCACGTCGACCACCAGCGGATCGCCGGCGTCCCCGCCGGCGCCGACGTAGGCCCAGTGGCAGAAGGCCGGCCGGAGGCGCTTGCCGCCCGAGTCGACGAAGGCGGCGAGGCACTCGACCAGGAGGCGGAGCTCGGGGTCGACCGCCGCCCACCGG
>JAHWJR010000130.1 GCA_019348335.1 Actinomycetota bacterium | reverse complement strand
ACCCCACGTCCATGCGGAACCGATCCAGACGTGCTCGGTACCATCCCGTGGTGGCGGTGAACGAGCTCCTGCACCGGCCGGTCCCCCTCGACCCTTCGCTCAGCGGGGACGAGGTGCCGGCGGCGCAACTGGCCTCGACGGCGCGAGAGCACGACATCGTGGTGGGGACCTTCACCGACGAGGAGCTGGTCGTGTGCGGCGACGACCCCGACTCGAGCGGTGACCGCCACTGGACTCCCTACCTCTCCGGCCTGGCTCCGGCCAAGGCCGAGGCCGCCAAGTTGACCTGCGTCCGCCTCCTCCAGTCCCGCGCCCTGCTCCACTTCGACGACGAAGGCAGCCCGGTCTTCGGACAACCGCACGCAACGCTCGCCTGGGCCATTGCCCGAGCGGCGGCGCTGGTGACGTGGCGCACCGACGTGCGCGACGACACCAGCGCCCTGGGAGGGGCGTTCGTGCTGCCCCACGGGCTGGTGCTCCACGACGACATCTCCCCCGACGCCGGGTTGCACGAGATGGTCCTGCGGCCACAGGACCGGGAGGGAGCATGGCTGGCGGCGCTGCTCGATCCCACCGGGTGCGCCACGGTCACCGACGCCCCCCAGACCGCGGCGACCGTCGAGGAGCTGGCGCCTCGAGTGGCCGAGCTGGCCCAGGGCGCACGGTCCAGCACGGTCATGGCGGTCACGGCTTCCGCCGGGGGAGGCCAGGAGCAGGCCGTGACCACCTACGGCGCCGACGACGGGGTGTGGCTGTTCCAGGGCCGTCGCGGCCAGCAGCCCGGAGCGATCCTGCACCGACTGGAGGATGTGGACATCCTGGCCGTGGCCAGGCAGCTGCTCGCTTTGGCCGACGGCACCCCTCGGCCGACTCGGCGCTGGCCTTCCCGTCGACGCTGATCTGACGCTCTATCGTTCGATAGCATTCGATGCCTCTCACTCAGTTGGCCGGACGGAGGAACGACATGCAGTTCGTCGACTTCGATGAGTACGCCGCACGCCAGGCGGGGGAAGTGTGCCGGTCCGCCGCCCAGGCCCTCGACGCCGCCGCCAGCCGGCTGACGTCGGCGGCCGACGGACGGCTCGGTCACTGGTCGGGTGCGTCCCGCATCGGCTTCGACGCCAACGCCGACGACATCGCCCGAGCACTGCGCAGGGAAGCGGGCGACCTGGAAGCGACCGCTGAAGCCATCAGCCGGGCGCTCGCCGAGGCGG
Organism: Actinomycetota bacterium; assembly: GCA_019348335.1. Classification (GTDB taxonomy): domain Bacteria; phylum Actinomycetota; class Acidimicrobiia; order Acidimicrobiales; family CADCSY01; genus JAHWJR01. The sequence goes on along the minus strand of JAHWJR010000130.1, from coordinate 4,355 downwards.
AGGCACTCGACGACACCCGGCGTCAGGCCCATCTGGAGGCGGAGCGCGAGCACCAGCGCCTCGAGCGGCTCGGAGGGGTGGCGTGAGCGAGCAGGTCGTCTTCGTGCCTCAGGAGATGTACGAGGTGGCCGCCGACCTCGAGGTCTGGGCCGACGACCTGCGTGCCGTCGGCGATGAGGTCGACCTCGCCCTCGATCGCTTTCGTCGCAGCTCGAGCGAGCTCGTCCCCGAGCTCCCCCCCCATGGCGACGCCATCGCCGTCGCCGCCGGACTCATGACCGCCCTGGGCGAGAACGTGGCGCTGGTGGGCGCCGCCGCCGAGGAGGCCGAGCGGGCGGGGGTGCGGAACTTCCGGGAGGCGCTGTTGACCATCGCCGCCGGCATCCGCCTGGCGGACGTCGGGGTGACGGTCCCCGCCGCCGTCCAGCGCCTCGTGGCGACCAGCGTCCACGGCACCCGAGCCATCGGCAGCAGCACACGATTGTGGAACCTCGGCCGGCAGTACGGCAGTCGGCCCATGCCCGACATCGCCAGCATCCGTGCTCGAACGCCGGGCGGGGCCACGATGCCGCGCACCGAGATTCGCGCCGTCCAGTTGGCAAAATACCGCGAGCTCAAGAAGACCCGCAAAGGGCTGGTGCGAGCAGGCAGGGACGCTCGCTCGGCGGTGCACACCAACCGCCCCATCACGGGCGTCGGCCGGCGTGTCCGGACCTTCCTGGACACCACGCGGACCGGGCGCACCCTGAGGGTGGGTTCCAAGGCCCTCGGCGGCGTCGGTGCGGTGCTGGCCGGCGCCGATGCAGTGGCGGCGTACAATGAGCAGGACTACGAGCGGACGGCCACGAGCGGACTGCTGGCGGCTGGCGGAGCACTCATGCTGACCGCCAACCCCGTGACCGCCGGGATCGGTGCGACCCTCGTCGTCGGCGTGACCGTCTACGAGAACTGGGACACCGTCTCGGGCTGGGCGGGTGACGCCTGGGACGGCGTCACGGATGTCGGGGCGTCCGTCGTCGAAGGAGCCGGCAAGCTCCTGAGCCGGCTGTTCTAGGGAGCGCACATCCATGTCCGACCCGACGCCAACTCCGCATTTCCGGAACCGTCCTCGCATCCCTCCCGGATGGATCGCCCTCGTCGTCGTGCTCCCCGTCGCCTCCGCCATCAACCTCACGCTGGGGTCGCCCGGTCCGTGGCCGCCGAACGCCGGATGGTGGCTGGCAGCTCTCTACCTCGCCTTCGTCCTGATCACCGGCTTGGCCGTGGTTCCACAGGCATGGGGCAGCGTCGAGGTCGACGAGCCCGGCCTCCACGTACGCGGTCGTCTGGTCGTCCCCGCCAACCAGCTGGGCGCGGTCGAGCTGCTGTCCGGGGGAGCGGCAACATCGGTGAGCTGGATCGGTCATCGCGAGCACGGGTGGCTCAAGACCAGGCAGAACCTCTACGGCGGCGGCTTCGGATGGGGCAAAGGGGTGCTCGTCGAGCAGCGCAAGCCTGGTGGCGAGGTCTCCCTGTGGTTGTTGCCCGGGCCCCGGGCCAAGGAACTGGCCGAGGCGCTGCAGGCGGTGCGGACCAGCGGCCGTCGAACCACCGGCCGTGCCTCCTCGTGACGCGCCGCTCTGCCCACACCCCCGCCGATCTGTCCGCGCTCGCCGACCGCTCGGGCGAGGTGCACTGGGACCGATTGGCGCCCCTCGCCGCCAGCCGTGACGTCGTGGTCGGCGAGCTGCTCGACGAAGAGCTCCTGTTGTGCCGGCGGTTCGCCGGCCTGGATGCCGAACCTCATCCCCACTGGACCCCCTACCAGTGGAGCCTCGATCCGGCCCTGCGGGCAGTGACCGTCCGGACGGTGGAGCGCCTGAACGTTGCCCATGGGCTGATCACGTACCCCGACGACGCCCCGGACAGCGTCGATCTGTCTGTGGGTCTGGATGCACTCGTCATGGCCTTCGAGCGGGCCGTCGTCCAACTCACCTGGCGCTGGGAGCTCGGCGAGCTGGCGGCATGGGCTGGGGCCGTCCTGGTCCTCGACGACGGCACGATCCTGCACGACGACATCAACCGTGAGGCCGGCCAGCACGTGCTGACCTTTCGCTCCCGGGAGCGGGAGGTGATCTTCGTGGACGGCTCGCTCGACCCCGACAACCTTGCCGGCCCCGCCCTCCCGGTACGGGCAGCCGGGGCGGCGCCCGAGGCGGTTCCCGACCCTCGCCGGCTCGCCGACGTCGCCCGGACGATCACGGAGCTGGAGCGGGGCGACGTGTGGGGCTCAGGCCCGCCGCAACGTCACGTCCGGGCCTTCGGGACCGAAGACGGGTTGTGGGTGCTGGAGGACAGTGGCCCTGGGGGCGAGGCCGGGCTGCGCCGCCTGGCCGACGACGGCATGTCCGAGCTGGCCCTCCACCTCCTGAGCTAGCAGGCGGGTCTTCGGCGTCGGCCCCCGCTGACGCGGGAACGGAGCCGGGCGGTCTGGCCGGTACGGTCGGGGCATGGCTGCCGAGTTCATCTACACCACCCAGCGCCTCGGGCGCTTCTACCCGCCCGACCGCCAGGTGCTGGAGGACATCTCGCTGTCGTTCTACCCGGGCGCCAAGATCGGCGTGATCGGGGCCAACGGATCGGGCAAGTCGTCGCTGCTGCGGATCATGGCCGGGGAGGACGACGGCTACAGCGGGCAGGCCCGGCTCACGCCCGGCTTCTCCGTCGGCCATCTCCCCCAGGAGCCCCACCTCGACGAGAGCAAGGACGTGCTCGGCAACGTGATGGACGGCGTGGCCGAGGTCCAGGGCCTGCTCCAGCGCTACGACGAGATCTGCGCCGCCTTCGCCGAGCCCGACGCCGACTACGACGCGCTGCTGTCCGAGCAGGGCGCCCTGCAGGACCGCATCGACGCCGCCGGCGCCTGGGACCTCCAGCGCAACGTCGAGGTGGCCATGGACGCCCTGCGGGTCCCGCCCGGTGACGCCGCCGTGGCCACCCTCTCGGGTGGCGAGCGCCGGCGGGTGGCGCTGTGCCGGCTGCTGCTCCGCCAGCCCGACCTGCTGCTGCTCGACGAGCCCACCAACCACCTCGACGCCGAGTCGGTGGCCTGGCTGGAGCGCTTCCTCCAGGAGTACCGGGGCACCGTGGTCGCCGTCACCCACGACCGCTACTTCCTCGACAACGTGGCCGGGTGGATCCTCGAGCTCGACCGGGGCCGCGGCTACCCGTTCGAGGGCAACTACTCGGGCTGGCTCGAGCAGAAGTCGGCCCGCCTCGCCGCCGAGGAGAAGCAGGCCTCCGCCCGCCGGCGCACGCTCGAGCGGGAGCTGGAGTGGGTGCGCATGTCGCCCCGCGCCCGCCAGGCCAAGAGCAAGGCCCGCCTGCGCAGCTACGACGAGCTCCTCGCCGCGTCGCAGTCGGACGGCCAAGCCTCGGGAGGACTGGAGATCACCATTCCCCCCGGCCCCCGGCTCGGCGACGTCGTCGTCGAGGCCGAAGGGGCCCGCAAGGCCTACGGCGACCGCCTCCTGTTCGAGGACCTGAGCTTCTCGCTGCCCCCCGCCGGCATCGTCGGCATCATCGGGCCCAACGGGGCGGGCAAGACCACCCTGTTCCGCATGATCGCCGGCGTGGAGGAGCCCGACGCCGGCGAGGTTCGCGTCGGCCCCACCGTCGAGCTGGCCTACGTCGACCAGTCACGCGCCAGCCTCGATCCGGACCACACCGTCTACGAGGAGATCACCGGCGGCGTCGACGACCTGCGGGTGGGCAACCGCCAGGTGCACGGGCGGGCCTACGTGGCCTCGTTCGGGTTCAAGGGCTCCGACCAGCAGAAGCAGGTCGGGGTGCTCTCGGGCGGTGAGCGCAACCGGCTCCACCTGGCTCGCCAGCTGCTGTCGGGGTCCAACCTGCTGCTGCTCGACGAGCCCACCAACGACCTCGACGTCGACACCCTGCGGGCGCTCGAGGACGCCCTGCTCGGCTTCGCCGGCTGCGCCGTGGTCATCAGCCACGACCGGTGGTTCCTCGACCGCATCGCCACCTCGATCATGGCCTTCGAGGGCGACGCCTACGTCCACTGGTCGGAGGGCAACTTCAGCGACTACGAGGCCGAGCGCCGCCGGCGCCTGGGCGCCGACGCCGACCAGCCCTCGCCGGCACGCCACAAGCGCCTCGCCCGCCGCTGAATTCGCCCTCGTTCGCTCGCTGCGCTCGCTCCACTCGGGCGAGCTGATCGTGCTCCGGGCGCCGGCGGAGGGCCTTCGCCCTCGTTCGCTCGCTTCGCTCGCTCCACTCGGGCGAGTTGATCGTGCTCCGAGCGCCGGCGGAGCCGGCACCCTCCGCACTGTTCTTCTCCTGGCCGCCATCCAGAG
>JAHWJR010000129.1:3282-5664 GCA_019348335.1 Actinomycetota bacterium | reverse complement strand
CGACCACCTGGAGGCGGGCCCGCCGGCACCGGGCCGCCTCGTCCCACCACCGCTCGTCGACCGGCCATGGCCCGGCCCACCCGGTGACCTCGGCCCACGGTCCTCCCGCCACCGACAGGCGGCCGGGCACCCCGGTGGGCTCGCCCCGAGCGGTCACCCCCAGCGGCCGGCCGGCGCCGTCGACCAGCTCGGCGACCGGGGCCTCGGCGTGGACCAGCGCCGGCGAGGGGGCGGGCAGGCGGCCCGGCCACGGCGCTGCCCGGGGTTCGTCGACGGCGACGGCGGCGGCACCGCCGGCACCGCCGACACCGCCGGCGGGGACCAGGGCGATCTGGTCCCCCGGGCCTCGCCCTCCTCGCCGCCGGGGGGCCACCACCGCGTCGGGCCCGAGCAGCCCCGAGACCCGGGCCAACCCCCGGGCCGCCCGCTCGTCGGCCGCGGTGGCGCCGCCCCAGAAGCCGAGCTGGCGGCCCCGGTCGGCCACGACGTCCTCGGGGACCAGGCGCAGGAGGGTGATCCCCCCGGTGGGCCGGGTGGCGGCGGCGCCGTCGAGCCACCCCTCGATCTGCCAGCGGGCCCGCTCGGCCAGGGCCGTCTCCAGCGCCAGCCCCTCGGTCCGCCACCGGCGGGCCAGGGCCTCGCCGTGCTCGGTCTCGGCCTCGATGCAGACCCGGGCGCAGGCCAGGCCCCGGCGGGCCAGGCGCTGCCCGAGCTCGACGGCGAGGCTGCGGGCCACGAAGGCGGCACGGTCGACCCGCTCGGCCGGAGGATCGAGCTCGGCCGCCACCGTCAGCTCCGGTGGGGGGACACGGGGACGGGGCGGGCGCTCGTCGAGACCCCGGCACAGGCGGGAGGCGCGGGCGCCGGCGGCGCCGAAGCGGCCGGTCAGGTCGGCGGGCTCCACGGCGGCGACGTGGCCCAGGGTGCGCAGGCCCAGACGCCGGAACAGCTCGACCAGCTCGGACAGGGCGTCCGGGGCGGCGGAGGATCCCCGGCCCGGCGGAACGGCCGAGGAGAGGGTGGCCACGGGCAGGGGGGCGAGGAAGGCGGCGCTGCCCCCGGGCTCGACGATCACGCCCCGGCGGGCGGCCAGGACGGCGGCGAAGAGGCCGTCGGCCACTCCCACCCGCGGCCGGATCTCGCTCTCGGAGGCGGCACCGCCGGCGGCGGGCAGAGCGGCGGCGGGCAGAGCGGCGCCGGCCAGGGCGGCGGCCCGGTCGGCCAGGGCGGCGTCGCCGCCGGCGTAGCGGGACGGGCCCCGGGTGGGCAGCGCCAGCGTGCCGGGATGGACCACCTCGAGCGCCGGCGTGAGCGTCTCCACCGCGGCGGCCACCGCCTCGAACGTCCGGGCATCACGGTCGGGGTCGGCGGGGACCAGGCGCAGGTGGGGACAGCGGTTCTCGGCCTCCCGCCGGCGGAGCCCCCGGCGCACGCCCTCGGCCCGGGCGGCGGGTGAGCACGCCACCACCCGGTTGGCTGCCACCACCACTCCCGGCTCGCCGGGCCCGATGCCGGCGGCCACCACCGGCCAGTCGGGGCACCACACGACGAGGGTCCGCACCGGTGTCATCGCCGGCGCCCCCCTGCCCGTTCTTTGTCGGATCTCCCACCGCTGGGGTGGTCCAGTCGACAAAGAACGGGAGGAGGGGCGGGGGCCGGGGCGACGGGAGGGCAGACCGGGGCCACGCCGCCGTCGGGGCCCGGCAGCCACAGCGCCAGGCGCCGCTCCCGGGCGGCGGCGCCCCGCCCGGTGGCCACCACCTCGACCCGGCGGGCCTCCAGCCGGCCGGCGCCGGCGCCGGCCGGGCCGGTCCACACCGGCGAGGACACGGCCAGGCGCACCGGGGCGGGCGACGGCCAGCCGGCGGCGGGTCGCCCGCCTACACCCGTCGGCGGGCAGGCCAGGGGGACCAGCACCGAGCCCCGCTCCCGGGCCCGGGCGACCAGGCGGCGGGCGTCGCCGGTGGACAGCCGCGGCGGGAGACCCGCCCACACCAGGTCGACGGCGTCGAGCAGGGCGGCCACCACGGTGGCCCACGCCGCCGGCGGGGGTGCGACCACCACCACTCGCTCCAGGGCCACGCCCAGCTCGGCGGCGGCCAGCCACCCCAGCGCCGGCAGGCCCACCGCCGCCGTCCACGACCCGGCCGCCGACGCCGCCGCTCCCAGGGCCAAGGCCAACGAGGTGGCCCCCGGTGCCCCCTCGACGGTGACCGTGGTCCCCCGCCGCAGGCCGCCCTCGGGCAGGAGCGGCCGGAGCGGGTCGAGCACGGGCAGGAGCTGCTCGCCGGCCAGGGCGACCGGCCGCGCCCGCTCCGCCGCTTCCCGCAGGGCGTCGAGGTCGACCGGTCGGGCCAGCGCCACCCGCCCACTCTAGCGAAC
>JAHWJR010000129.1:0-3182 GCA_019348335.1 Actinomycetota bacterium | reverse complement strand
GGGCTACTCCGCCGGCGCCGTCCCGGTCAGCGACTCGTCCGACGGGGGCAGCACCCCGGGCCGGTAGTGGATGAACAGGTCGTGGATGATCTCCCGCAGGCCGGCGCTGTCGGCCCCCTCGGCCAGGTCGACGGTGATGACGTTGGAGTACACGTGCACGGCGTCGATGCCGCCCCGGTCGAACAGCCGGCGGGCCAGCTCGTCGGGCGGGCGCACGCCGGTGGCGTCGTCCCGGCTCCGGTAGCGCTCGTGGCCCATCCCGGTGAGGCTGCGGTTGGTCTCGAAGCGGACCACGCCGGGGGTGGTGGTGGGCTTCTCGACGACGGTGATGGGCTGGCCCATGGCGGAGCGGGAGCCTACCGGGTCCGGAGAATCCGGCGAGGCGCTCGGTACGCTCGCCGGCATGCCGGCCGAGCTGGTCGAGGTCGAGGGCCACATCATCGACTCGCTCATCCTGGCCAAGATCCTCGACCTCATCGTCGGCGCCGGCGCCGACTACCACATGGTCGACGTGCGCATCGGGCGCACCAACACCGACCCCAGCAAGGTCCGCCTCGAGGTGCGAGCCGACGACGAGGGCGACCTGGTGGCCCTGCTCGAGGAGCTCCAGGTCCACGGGGCCAACCTGGTCGGCGAGCTCGACGCCGTGCTCGAGCCGTGCACCGACGACGGCGTGCTGCCCGCCGGCTTCTACGCCACCACCAACCTGCCCACCTGGGTGCGCCTGGGCGGGCGCTGGTACCCGGTGGAGAACCCGGAGATGGACTGCGCCCTCGTGGTCACCACCGTGCCGGCGCCGGTGGTGCGCACCGTGCCCATGCACCGGGTGATCGCCGGCGAGCGGGTGGTGACCGGGCGGGAAGGCGTGCGGGTCGACGCCCCCGAGCGTCCCCACGGAGCCACGCCCTTCGAGTTCATGGCTTCGGAGGTGTCCTCGGAGAAGCCCAAGTCGCTGCTGGTGGCCGAGGTGGCCGGGCGGCTGCGGGCCAACCGCCAGCGGGGCCGGCGGCTGCTGGTGGTGTGCGGGCCGGCGGTGATCCACACCGGCGCCGGCCCCGACCTGGCTCGCCTGGTGCGGGCCGGCTGGGTCGACGTGCTCTTCGCCGGCAACGGCTTCGCCGCCCACGACCTCGAGGCCAACGTGCTCGGGACCTCGCTGGGCGTCTCCGTCGACGCCGGCACCCCCACCGAGGGCGGCCACAGCAACCACCTGCGGGTCATCAACGAGATCCGCCGGTGGGGCTCCATCGAGGCGGCGGTGCGGGGCGGCTACGTCACCGACGGGGTGATGTACGAGTGCGTGCAGCGGGGCGTGCCCTTCGTGCTGGGCGGCTCGGTGCGTGACGACGGCCCGTTGCCCGACGTGCGCACCGACGTGGTCGCCGCCGTCGACGAGATGCGCCAGCACGTCGCCGGCGTCGGCGTGGCCCTGATGCTGGCGTCGACGCTGCACGCGGTGGCGACCGGCAACATCCTCCCCGCCGGCGTGGAGACCTACTGCGTGGACATCAACCAGGCGGTGGTCACCAAGCTGGCCGACCGGGGCAGCCGCCAGGCGCTGGGCATCGTCACCGACGTGGGGTTGTTCGTCCGCGACCTGGCCGCCCGCCTCGACCCCTCGTGAGCTGCGTCCGGCCCGCCGGATGAGCGCCGAGAACGCCTGGGGCCGGCGTTACCTCATGTGCCCTCCGACCCACTTCGAGGTGCTCTACGAGATCAACCCGTGGATGCACCGGGAGGTCCCGGTCGACCCCGAGCGGGCCCGGGAGCAGTGGGAGGCGCTGGTCGGCCTGCTGCGCCAGGCCGGCGCCGAGGTGGAGGTGCTCGAGCCCCAGCCCGACCTGCCCGACCTGGTCTTCACCGCCAACGCCGGCGTGGTGAACGGGCCCCAGTTCGTGCCCGCCCGCTTCCGCAACCCTGAGCGCCACGGGGAGACAGCGCACGACGTGGCCTGGTTCGCCGAGCGGGGGTGGCGGGTCGACGAGCTGCCCGAGGGGGTGGCGCACGAGGGCGCCGGCGACTCCCTGCCGTTCGCCGACGTGCTGGTCTCGGGCTACCGGTGGCGCAGCGACGCCCGGTCCCACGCCCCGCTGTCGGCCATCACCGGCGTGCCGGTGCGCTCCGTCGAGCTCACCGACCACCGCTTCTACCACCTCGACCTGACGTTCTGTCCCCTCGACGACCGCCACGCCATCACCGTCCCGGCGGTATGGGACCGCTACGGCACCGCGGTGATCGACGACCTGGTGCCCGAGCCGTTGGTGCTCGAGCTCGACGAGGCGTCGCAGTTCGTGGCCAACAGCGTCGTGGTGGGCCGCAACGTGGTGATGCCGGCCTGCCCGCCCCGGGTCGGGCGCGTCCTGGAGAAGTGGGGCTTCGAGGTGGCGGTGGCCGACGTGGGCGAGTTCCTCAAGGCCGGAGGCGGCTGCCGGTGCCTCACCCTGGCCCTCGACGTCGACCTCTCAGGTGGTGGTGCCCGCTCCTGAGCTGCCCGCCGACACAGCCGCCGGGGACGAGAGCGAGCGCCACGAGCGCCAGGCGAGCACCGCCAGCACCACCGACACCAGCGCCAGCCCGGCGTGGACGGCCTTGAAGGCGGCGCCGTGGTCGGCGTCAAGCAGCAGCGGCGGTGTGCGCAGCGCCCACGCCGCCACGGTGGCCACTACCAGGATGGGCACCGGCCAGGCGGGGCGGCGGCGCCAGGCGGTCAGGGCCACGACCACGCCGAGGGCGGTGAGGGCCACGGCGAGGACGAGGTCGAACGTCGAGCTGCCGGCGTCGTCCACGACGTTGGAGATGCGCGTCCCCCACACGAAGACGGTCCACGCGGCGAAGGCGTAGACGGCGATCACGTCGGAGACGGTACCGGGTGGAGACCGGCGCCGGGACCTCGCCGCCGGTCAGGCCGGCGGGGTGATGGTCTGGTCGTCCGCGTCTTCCGTTTCGCCGCTCTCCACGTAACGGGGCTCGTCCGGGTCGATCAGCACGTCGGCGTCCTCGGCGGTCTTGCGGGCGCTCTCGATGCGTTGGTCGAGCTGCTCGAACCGCTCGGCGTCGGACGCCGGCACGTCGGACTGCTCTTCGTCGGACTGCTCTTCGTCGGACTGCTCTTCGTCGGACTGCTCGTCCTTCGACTGCTCGCCCGTCGACTGGTCGTGGGACTCCTCGTCGTCGGACTGCTC
>JAHWJR010000128.1 GCA_019348335.1 Actinomycetota bacterium | reverse complement strand
GTCCAGTCGGGATGGTCGGACTCGACCCGTTCGAGCCAGCGGGGGCTGGTGAACAGGGCGAGGAGCACGCCGTCGGTGCGGGTCAGCACCCGCGCCCCCGATGTCGACCGGAGGTGTTCGGCGGTGGCGGCATCGGTGCGACGGGCCACCTTGTCGGAGGTGGGGGAGATCTCCACGGCGGCGCCGAACTCATGCTCGAGGCGATGGGCGAAGACCTCGAACTGCATCCGCCCGACGGCGGCGAGCACCGGCGCCACGTCGCCGGTGGTGTCGTCGCGCAGCACCTGGACCACGCCCTCCTCGGCGAGCTGGGCCAGGCCCCGGCGGAACTGCTTGAACCGGGAGGTGTCCCGGGCCCGGGCCACGGCGAACAGCTCGGGGGCGAAGGTGGGGATGCGCGGGAAGGCCACCGGCTCGGCCTGGTGCAGGGTGTCGCCGATGCCGAGGTCGGTGGCGTTGACCAGCCCGATCACGTCGCCGGGGTAGGCCTCGTCGATGGTGTCGCGCTCGGAACCGAACACCGAGGTGGCGTACTTGGTGGCGAAGGGCCGTCCGCTGGGCTCATGCGTCAGCGTCATGCCCCGCTCGAAGCGGCCCGAGCACACCCGCACGAAGGCCACCCGGTCGCGATGCGCCGGGTCCATGTTGGCCTGCACCTTGAACACGAACCCCGAGAAGGGCTTCTCCAGGGGACGCGGCTCGCCGTGCACGTCGCTGCGTGGCCCGGGGGCGGGCGCCATGTCGAGCAGGGCGTCGAGCAGGTGGCGGACCCCGAAGTTGGTCAGCGCCGAGCCCACGAAGGTGGGGCTCGACTCACCGGCCAGGAACGACTTCAGGTCGGGATCGGCGCCCACGGCGTCGAGCAGGGCGCACTCCTCCATGGCCGGCTCCCACCACGGAGCCTCCTCGGTTGCCGCCCGCGATCGCTCGACGAGCTCCTCGGGCGCCTCGGTGGAGCCGCGGGCGGTGCGGGTAAAACGGATGAACTCACCGCTGCGACGATCGATCACGCCCCGGAACTCGCCGGGGATGCCCACCGGCCAGGTGACCGGTGTGGGGCGCAGCCCGATCTGGTCCTCGACCTCGTCGAGCAGCTCGAGCGGCTCCCGGCCCGGGCGGTCGTACTTGTTGAGGAAGGTGAGCGTGGGCAACGACCGGGCCCGGCACACCTCGAACAGCTTGCGGGTCTGGGCCTCGACGCCCTTGGCCACGTCGAGCACCATGACGGCGGCGTCGGCGGCGGCCAGCACCCGGTAGGTGTCCTCGGAGAAGTCGCGGTGACCCGGGGTGTCGAGCAGGTTGACGACGTGGTCGCGGTAGGAGAACTGCAGCACCGTGGAGGTGATGGAGATGCCCCGCTGCTGCTCGAGGGCCATCCAGTCCGACGTGGCCTTGCGCCGGCCGGAGCGAGCCTTGACCGCCCCGGCCTCGGCCACCGCGCCCCCGTAGAGCAACAGCTTCTCGGTGAGGGTGGTCTTGCCGGCGTCGGGATGGCTGATGATGGCGAAGGTGCGCCGGCGGTGGGCCTCGGCGGCGATGCCGCCGCGTGGTCCGGTCACCGGCGGCGGACGCTGGTCCGGTGGCGGCGGACCTCGCGCCGCAGCATGTCGGCCGTCGCCTCCACTGCCTCGAGCTGGCTCCGCAGGTGGGCCGACCGCTGCTCGGCGGCGGCGGCGAACATGCGCAGCCGGGCAACCAGCTCCTCCCGCTCCTCGGGGCCCATGTCGTCGTTCGCGAGTCGGTGGCGCACGTCGAGCAGGTCCCGCAGCTCTTCGAGGGTGAACTCCAGCGGCTTCATGTGCTTGACCAGTTGCAGGCGGGCGACGTCGTGGTCGGTGTACAGGCGGAACCCTCCGTTGGTGCGTCCCGACGGCGGCACCAGACCCACCTCCTCGTAGTGGCGGATGGTGCGAAGCGACAGCCCGACGGCGCCGGCCACCTCTCCGATCTGCAACATGCCGTTGCGGCCCATCCCTGCCCCTTCCCGAGCGGATGCCAGCGTACCTTCACGTAACGGTAGACTTGCCATCACGGTCGGAGGCCCCCTTCGGTACCGACTCGGAGAGGGCTCAGGTGGCGGAGCGGCCCATCTTCCAGTAGCCCCGCACCGTCGCCGCGGAGCGGGCCATCCCCCTGGCGTCGAAGAGGTGCTTGCGAATGCGCTGGACCGACGCCGCCTCGCCGGCCACCCAGGCGACCTCGGGGATCTCCTCGAGTGCCTCGACCGCAGCAACGAGGGCGTCGCCGGGCGAGGACCCTCGGGGCAGCTCGTGCCAGGTCACCTCCGCCTTCGGGTGCGAGGGCAGCTCGAGACGGGCCCGCCGATCGACGAGCTCGATGTGCACCTGCACCGCGGTCTCGGGCGGCAGCCGCTCGAGCAACTGGCTGATGGCCGGGATGGCGGTCTCGTCACCCGCCAGCAGATACGCCGAGGCGGCGGCGTCGATCTCGTAGCCCCGTCCCGGACCGGAGACCGCCGCCTCGGCGCCGTGCGCAGCCGAGCGCGCCCATTCGGAGGCGACGCCGCCTCCGTGGACCACGATGTCCAGCGTCAGCTCGAGCCGCTCGGTGTCGAGATGCCGCGGCGTGAAGGTGCGGATGGGCGCCCGCTTCCCGCTGGGCAGCTTGAACTGGTTGCCGTCCCACTCCGGCAGGACGATGGCGTCCTCGCCCGGTGGCGGCAGCAGGAGGCGCACGCTGGCCGCCGGCTGGTCCACCTCGAATCCCTCGAGCTCGGGACCACCGAGGACGATCCGCCGCATCCGGGGGCTGAGTTGCTCGACGGAGTGAACCACGACGGGCCGGAACCGCGGCGGCTCGCGCCGAGCCGAGATTCGTGGTTCCGGGGTGCCTTCGGAGCTCATGGCCCCACTGTGGCAGTGTCGGCGGGCGAACACGCCGGTCCGGGGGGCCGGCGCCGGCTCTTGCGACCGAGGACGGCGAGGCCGGCGAGGGCCCAGGCGACGGCGGCATAGGTGGCGAGGCCGGCGGTGACGTCGGTGCGGTCGGCCACGGCGCCGGCGAGCAGTGGCAACGCCCAGCCGGCCGTCTCGACCAGTGCGACGACCGCCTTCACCGTTCCCGCCTGACCCGGTCGCACCGTGAGGACCCGGGCCTGGAGGTCGACCCACACCCGCACGAGGAACACGCCGACGAAGAGCGACGCCGCGCTGGCGGGCAGGGCGCCCGGCGCGGCGACCAACAAGGTCGTGGCCAGCGCCAGGAGGCCGGCGTCGAGCGGCAGCGCGCTCGTCCAGCGGCGGAGGGTGGCATAGCCAGCGAAGGCACCCACGACCGACAGCGCGGCGACGAGCGTGGCACCGGTCTCCGTCAGCCCCCGGGCCTGCTGCAGGTGAGCGATGAGGAAGGCGAGCAGCGGTTCGTCGAGCGGGCCCAGCAGCATCACGGCCAGGCCGACGAGCCACACGCCAGGGTCACGCAGCACCGACACCACGGCGCTGCCCACCCGGTGCCCGTCCTGGTGGGGGCGCGGCGGGGGGAAGGGCAGGGACGCCAGCCATGCGCCGTACGCGAGGACGAGCGCGGCGCCGACCAGGTACGACACACGCCACGACAGACCCAGGGCGGCGACGGTGACCACGAGAGCCGGGCCCAGCAGGTCGCCCACCGATCCCCAGACGTTCTGCAGCGTGAGGTGGCGTTGCAGGTCGTCACCGGCGAGGTCGGCGAGCGCGAGGTCGCAGGTGTCGACCATGGCGGTGGAGGCGGCCCCCACCAGAAAGGCGCCGGCCAGGAGCAGCTCGTAGGAGTCAGCGACAGCGATCACCGACAACGCCGCCGCCGAGGCGAACGCACCACCGCCGGCGATGACCCGGCGGCTGCGGTAGTCGGCGGCCACGGTGGTCACGCCACCGGCGACGGCTCCGATGGCGATGGCAAGGAAGGCGCTGCTGGCCTGCGAGTAGGTGAGGTCGAGATCAGCGCGCAGCGACTCGAACGTGCCCGGCAGGACGAACGAGGTCGACTCGTCGAGCAGCCGGACGGCGAGCAGCGCAACGAGCAGGCTGCGGGGAATGCGGACGGCGGCCCGGGCCGCCCGACGTCACCAGTGCGACAACCGGAACATCACCTCAAACCGTACGCCTCATCGCTCCGGAGAGGAACCCCTTCGCTCACGACCCGGTGGCGGCGAAGGCCAGGAGGTCGCCCACGCCGAAGGTGCCTTCGCTCGGGGCGATCGGGGGGACCGGCCTCCAGCCCGGGTCGAGGCGGAAGAACGAGTCGCGGTTCTGGGCCAGCAGCCCGACGAGGGTCTCGGCGACGATGCGGGCACCGACCGGGCCCAGGCGGGTCCCGGCGTGCTCCAGCTCCGCCTCCTTCAGCACGTAGAACCACAGCGGCGCCTGGTTGTTCCACCCCGAATCGTCGGACAGGCCCAACTCGGCGTTGGACAGAGGCTTGAGCCCCATGGCCACGGCCACCGCCTGGCCCGAGGGCACCCGCAGCGCCTTGCCCCGCAGCAGGTTGCGCTCGGCGAGCGACACCGGCGGACCACCGAAGGGCAGGTGGAACAGGGGGAACGAGATCTTGGAGTCGATGCGCATGGATCGCTGCGGCACGGTGGTGGAGCCGGGGATGTCGAAGAAGTGCTGCCAGTGGAGCAGCCGTGACGGGTGCAGAGGGCGGAAGCCGTTGAGGTTCGTCTCACTGGCCTCGGGCTGGAAGAACACGCCACCGGTGGTGTCGGTCAGCTTGTAGCCGGGGCGGATCTGGCTGTGGCCGAAGCGGTAGGCCGCCACCGAGAACTCGACCGGCATGAACGGGACCTTCTTGGGCTTGTAGAACCGCAGGTCGCAGCGGATGGGCGCGTTGCCGGACGGCTTCTTCAGGATGTTGTCGACCACGTTCTGGCCGCAGATGCGAGGCACGAAGTCGGTGAGCACGGCCCACTGGTAGTGGCGCAGGGCGAGGCGGCGGGCCTCGGTGAACACGTCGCGGTTTGGCGTGCCGGAGCCGGCCACGTGGTCGACCACGGCGTTGTGGAACTTGATGAACGCGATCTGGAGCTGGTGGATGACGGCGTTCTCCTCGTTGCGAGGGTCGCCGATGTCGGCGGTGCCGTCGTCCTTGCGGGGAAGATCGTCCAACCCGTCGTGGTGGTCCAGGCGCAGCTTGGCGCCGTCGTACAACCGGGGGGTGACGCCGGGGCCGCCGGCGTAGACGGAGTCCAGGTCGTACACCGGCGTCCGGAAGTTCTTCAGGCCCTCGGGGTCCTGGTCCTTGTCGAGTTGGGAGACAGGATCGAAGGTGAGGTCGTGGTCGACGAACTGCCCGAAGAAGGTGTAGCCGGCGGGGATCTCGGGATTGTCGAACTGGGTCACCGGGTCGGGCCGTGGTTGCTGCATGGTGGCGGCCAGCGATCGCAGCAGCTCGTCGGGGGGTGAGAACGGGTCGAGGTGCTTGAACATGAAGCCGAACCGCCCTTCGGCCTGGCGGTCACCGGCGGGCGTCTTCTGGCCTCGCTGCTCGAACGAACCGTGGTGGGGCGGGCTCATGGTGGTCTCCTCGTCTCCGTGGCCGAGGACGGGGCCGGGAGGCCCCGCTGTCCGGAAACGGCCAAGGGACAGCGTGGTGGGCGGATTGTCCCGTCGACCAGGGACTGGTGTCCCTTCCTGTCCGGGAGTTCTCGGCCCGGGGGACACCACTAGCCTGACCGGCATGGCTCCGTACGGGATTCGCATCGTCGGTGAC
>JAHWJR010000015.1:16300-19189 GCA_019348335.1 Actinomycetota bacterium | reverse complement strand
CTCACGGCGGCGTCATTCGTGCTTGTCGACGGGAGAACGCCCGCCGCGGCCGTGGAGGTCGGACTCTTGACCTCCGAGTGCTCGACCACGTTCAAGGGCTCACAGCCGGTCGTCCCCGGCGACAAGGAGCGCGTGGTCGTGGCCGCGACGTGGGCCGGAGAGGAACGCAAACGGTTCGAGCAGGTCCTGGCCCGGTTTGCCGAGAAGAGCGGCATCGACGTCGTGTTCGCCACTCACGACGCGAGAGCAGACCGGGATCTCGGCGAAACGCTGGGGCGACTGGAAGCAGAGGGCTGCGCACCGCACGTGGCCTTGCTCCCCCAGCCGGGCCTGCTGGCGAAGTTGGCTCGGGACGACCGCCTCACGCCGCTGGACGCCCAAACAACTCGAGAAGTCTCCCGGAACTACAGCGCAGCGTGGCAGGAGGCGGGAAAGGTCGACGGCACACCCTTCGGCGTGTGGTTCAAAGCCGCCAACAAGTCGATCATCTGGTACAACGTCAACGCGTTCGCGAAGGCGGGGATCGACAGCCCGCCCAGCGACTGGGCGGGCCTCAAGGATGCGGCGGCAAAGCTGGATGCCGCTGGGATCGCTCCGTTCGCCGTCGCCGGAGGAGGCGACGACGGATGGGTGTTGAGCGACTGGTTCGAGAACGTCTACCTGCGCACCGCGGGTCCTGCGGACTATGAGGAGCTGGCGGCCGGGAACCTGCGCTGGACGGACCCCACCGTCAAGGGGGCGTTGGCCAGATTGGCTGAGATCTTCGGTCGAGAGGAGTGGTTGGCGGGTGGGACCGCCGGCTCCCTGGAGCTGGCCTACGAAGAGTCGATACGGAAGGTCTTCGGCAATCCGGACGCACCGGAGGCGGCCATGGTCTTCGAGGGTGATTTCGTGGCGAACGAGGTGGCGAAGACGGAGTCGAGGATGGGCGTCGACGCCGAGTTCTTCGCCTTCCCGTCGATCGGTCACCATGGGCCGACCGTCGTCGGAACCGGGGCCCCACCAGGTCCGGCTGAGGCGGGCGGGGACGTCGCGGTCATGATGACCGTCACCGACGGCGGCCGACAGCTGCTCCGGTACCTCGCCACCCCGGCGGCGGCCGAGCCCTGGATCAAACTCGGAGGGTTCTCCTCACCGAACAAGAGGGTTGACCTCGACCACTATCCCGATGCGGTGATCCGGCAAGCCGCGGAGGAGCTGGCCCATGCCGACTCCCTGCAGTTCGACCTTTCCGACACCCTCGACCCTGCCTTCGGCGGCCGGCCGGGGCAGGGGATGTGGAAGGTGCTGCGGGACTTCCTGGCCACTCCCGACGACATCGACGGGACCGCGCAGCGGTTGGAAGAGGAGTACCAGGCGGCGCGTTCGTCGCCGTCATAAAAGCTGAGAACCCCGGTGGGCAGGAACACCGCCGCCGCGCCTCTTGCGTTGCCCAACCCGGGGTAGGTTCGTCGCCGGAGGCAGGGCGTTCCCGATCACCCTCACCACGTGGCGACTTCCGAAGACTTCGACCTCATCGTCATCGGCAGCGGGCCCGGCGGCCAGAAGGCTGCCATCGCCGCCGCCAAGCTGGGCCGGCGCGCCGCGGTGGTGGAGCGCTCGCCCACCGTCGGGGGCGTGTGCCTGCACACCGGCACCATCCCGTCGAAGACCATGCGCGAGGCGGTGGTCCACCTGACCGGGCTCATGCAGCGGGAGATGTACGGGCAGAGCTACCGGGTCAAGGAGGAGATCACCGTCCAGGACCTCATCGCCCGCACCACCCACGTCGTCGAGCGGGAGGCCCACGTGGTGCGCGACCAGCTCGTGCGCAACCGGGTGACGGTGCTGAACGGGACCGGCCGCTTCGTCGACCCCCACACCGTGGCCGTCCGTCGGCGAGAGGGTGACGAGCGGCTGGTGCGGGCCGAGCGCATCGTGATCGCCACCGGCACCCGCCCGGCCCGCCCGGCGTCGGTGGAGTTCGACGGCCGCACCGTCATCGACTCCGACAGCGTCATCCACCTCGAGCGGATCCCCTCGTCGCTGGTGGTCGTCGGCGCCGGGGTCATCGGCATGGAGTACGCCTCGATGTTCGCCGCCCTGGGCACCAAGGTGACCGTGGTGGAGCGGCGGGACCGCATGCTCGAGTTCTGCGACGCCGAGATCGTCGAAGCTCTTCGCTTCTCACTGCGCGACCTGGGCACGGTGTTCCGCTTCGGCGAGCACGTCACCTCGGTCGACCGCCGCGGGGGGCAGGCCATCGCCACGCTGGCCAGCGGCAAGCGCATCCTCGCCGACGTCGTGCTCTACTCGGCCGGCCGCCAGGGCGTCACCGACGCCCTCGGCCTGCCCGCCGCCGGGCTGGCCGCCGACGAGCGGGGGCGCATCCCGGTGAACGACCACTTCCAGACCGAGGTCGACCACATCTACGCCGTGGGCGACGTGGTCGGGTTCCCCGCCCTGGCCTCCACCTCCATGGAACAGGGCCGCCTCGCCGTGCTGCACGCTCTCGGAGAGCCGGCCCCGCCGCTCAGCGACCTGGTGCCCATCGGCATCTACACCATCCCCGAGATCAGCTACGTGGGCCGCACCGAGGACGAGCTCACCGCCGCCGCCGTGCCCTACGAAGTCGGCGTGGCCCGCTACCGCGAGCTGGCCTCGGGGCAGATCATCGGTGACTCCCACGGGCTGTTGAAGCTGCTGGTCTCCCCGGACGACCAGACGCTGCTCGGGGTCCACATCCTCGGCGCCGGCGCCACCGAGCTGGTCCACATCGGCCAGGCGCTCATGGCCAACGGCGGTGGCGTCGGCTACCTGGTGAACGCCGTGTTCAACTACCCGACCCTGGCCGAGGCCTACAAGGTCGCCGGGCTCGACGCCGCCAACAAGATCCGGGCCCTGGCCTCG
>JAHWJR010000015.1:14355-16200 GCA_019348335.1 Actinomycetota bacterium | reverse complement strand
GCCCAGGTCGAGCTTCTGGTCGGTGTCGCCCAGGTTGGCCGCCACCCGCAGCTCGCCCCGATCGACGATCAACCACCGGGCCTGTTCGTCGTAGCGCACCCGGGCCCGGTCGAGACGCCCGTCGCTGAACCCCGGCGTGCGCCGGCGCAGGGCGATGAGCGAGCGGTACCACTCGAGGACCTCGGCGTGCGGCGACCGATCCAGCTCGTGCCAGTCGAGTCTCGACCGCTCGAAGGTTGAGCGCTCCTGGGGGTCGGGCACCTCCTCGGCCGTCCACCCGAAGGCGGCGAACTCCGAGCGCCGGCCCTGGCGGACGAGGCGGCCCAGCTCGCGGTCCTCGTGGCTGGTGAAGTACTGGAAGGGGGTGGCCGTGGCCCACTCCTCTCCCTGGAACACCATGGGGACGAACGGGGCGGTCAGGTACAGCGCCGCGCCCACCTTCAGCCTCCCGGTGGACAGGGTGGCCCCGATGCGGTCGCCCAGCGCCCGGTTGCCCACCTGGTCGTGGTTCTGCAGGTAGCCGAGGAAGGCCCACCCGGGGAGCCCGGTCGGGGGGCGGCCGTGGGTGCGGCCCCGGGACGGCGCCCACCGCCCGGCGTAGACCCACACGTCGGTCAGGGCGGTGGCCAGGTCGGCCAGGTCGCCGAAGTCGGCGTAGTAGCCCTCCTGCTCGCCGGTGAGCACGGTGTGCAGGGCGTGGTGGAAGTCGTCGCTCCACTGCGCGTCCATCCCGTGACCGCCGACCGCCGGAGGGCGCACCACCCGGGGATCGTTGAGGTCGGATTCGGCGATGAGCCACAGCGGCCGGTTCTCGGTGGCGGCCAGGCCGTCCACCTCGGTGGCGAGCTGCTCGAGCACGTGGACCGCCGAGGTGTCGACGATGGCGTGGACGGCGTCGACCCGCAGGGCGTCGACGTGGTAGTCGCGCAGCCATCCCAGTGCGTTGTCGATCACGAACCGGCGCACCTCGTCGCTGCCCCGCTGGTCGAAGTTGACCGCCTGGCCCCAGGGGGTGGCGTAGAAGGAGGTGAAGTAGGGCCCGAACCGCTCCAGGTAGTTCCCCTCGGGACCGAGGTGGTTGTAGACGACGTCGAGGACCACCCCGAGGCCCCGGGCGTGGCAGGCGTCGACCAACCGCTTCAGCCCGTCGGGGCCGCCGTAGTCGTGGTGGGGGGCGTACAGGTCGACGCCGTCGTACCCCCAGTTGCGGCCCCCGGGGAACTCGGCCACCGGGAGCAGCTCCACCGCGGTGACGCCGAGGTCGACCAGGTGGTCGAGGCGGTCAATGACCCCCTCGAAGGTGCCCTCCGGGCTGAAGGTGCCGACGTGGAGCTCGTAGAGCACGGCCGAGGGCAGGTGGAAGCCACGCCAGCCCTTGTCGCCCCAGGCGAAGGCGTCGTGGTCGACGACTCGTGAGGGGCCGTGCACGCCGAAGGGTTGGAACGGCGAGCGGGGATCGGGCAGCGGCTCCGACCCGTCGAGGCGGAAGGCGTAGTCGGCGCCGGGGCCCACCTCGGGCAGCTCGATCTCCCACCAGCCCTGATCGGCCTCGCGCATCGGCACCGGCCGGTCACCGCAGGCCAGCTCCACCCGGTCGGCCCGGGGCGCCCACACTCGGAACGTGGTCATGGCCGCCATCTTTGTCGACTGGACCACCGCGGCGGTGGTCCAGTCGACAAAGAACGAGGGATGAGGGTCAACGGTCTCCGGCCTCCTCGAGGCGCAGCAGGGCGACGGGGAACGCGTCCAGCAGCGCGGCCAGTGCCACCGCGCCGCCCTCGACCCCCGCACCGGTGAGCTCGTCGCGCCAGGCGCCGGCGGGAAGCTCCACGGTGGTGTCGCCCC
>JAHWJR010000015.1:0-14255 GCA_019348335.1 Actinomycetota bacterium | reverse complement strand
CCGGTGAGCTCGTCGCGCCAGGCGCCGGCGGGAAGCTCCACGGTGGTGTCGCCCCATCCGCCCCGCCGGGCCAAGCCCAGCACCAGGCGGGGCACCACGGTGACGACGCGCTCACCCCGGGCGAAGGCCACGACGTGGCCGGCCGCCTCGCCCGCGGCGGCCAGCGGTCGGTAGGCGCCGGCCGCGCCCGGCCCGAACGCCTCGGGCGCCCGCCGGCGCAGCTGCAGGGCGGCCCGGGTGACGTGGAGCTTGGGCAGGCCCTCGTCGCTGCGCCTCAGCACCTCGGCCACGTCCATGCCTCCCACCTGCGCCAGCAGGTCGGACCGGAGGGTGAAGTCGACAGGGCGGCGGTTGTCGGGGTCGACCAGGCTGAGGTCCCACAGCTCGGTGCCCTGGTACAGGTCCGGCACACCCGGCGCCGTGCACTTCGCCAGCTGGGCAGCCAAGCTGTTCACCCGTCCCGGCTCGACCAGCGGGGTCACGAACTCCTCCAGATCAGCCAGGAAGTCGTCGTCGGCCAGGGCCCCCTCCACGAAGCGCCGCACGGCGTCGTCGTACTCGGGGTCCGGGTCGATCCAGCTGGTGTGGACCTTGGCCTCCCGGGTGGCCTTCTCGACGTAGGCCAGCGCCCGCTCGACCGGCAGCGGCCAGGCCCCGACCAGCGTCTGGTAGAGCAGCCACTCGACGTTGCGGTCGGGAAGATCGGCGCCGCCGGAGGTTGGCGTGCGGTGGCGCCGGTTGCGGTCCGCCCACCGCAGCACCGCCCGCCCGTAGTCGCCGGGGATCTCCGAGAGCAGCGAGATGCGGGCCCTGACGTCCTCACTGCGCTTGGTGTCGTGGGTCGACGAAGCGAGCATGGCGCGAGGCCAGTCGCGATGGGTGGCGGCCATGGCGTCGTGGAAGGCGGCGGGCTCGGTGCCGAACACGCTCGGGTCGCCGCCCACCTCGTTCAGCGACACCAACCGGTTGTAGGTGTAGAAGGCGGTGTCCTCCACGGCCTTGGCCATGACCGGCCCGCTGACCTGCTGGAACCGCAGCGACAGCTCGGTGCCCTCGCGGCCACCCAGCCGGCCCCGCAGCACCGCGCCCAGCAGCTCGAACAGCTCGGGGTCCAGATCGGGACGCCGCTCGGCGGCCTGGGCCAGGGCGCCGGCGATGCGGGCCTCGTCGGCCTCGCTGACCTTCCCCTCGGCGTCGACGTAGGTGCGGTACACGCCGAAGCAGGCGAGGACCTCCCGCAGGGCCTCGTGGAGCTCGTGGCGGGTGAAGTCCCGGTAGCGGCGGGACGCCTCGCACACCGACACGAAGCGGTGGGTGAGGCGGCTGACGTCGGCGGCCAGCACGTCCCGCATGACCAGGTGCTTCTTCTCGTGGGCCACCTCGTCCCAGTCGGTGGGCTCGCCGGTGAACTCGGCGTAGGCGCCGGTGAGGGGCGCCTCGCCCGCCGGGTCCACGAACAGCCCGCCCACCCGGTTGACGAAGTCGTAGCCGGTGGTGCCGTCGACCGGCCACGTCGAGGGCAGGTCCTCGCCGTGCTCCAGGATCTTCTCGACCACCACCCAGGCCGCCGGCGCCGCCTTGCGCAGGCGGCGGAAGTAGGCCTCGGGATCGCGCAGGCCGTCGGGGTGGTCGAGCCGCAGCCCGTCGAGCACGCCCTCGACCAGCCACTGCAACACCAGGGCGTGGGTGTCGTCGAAGACCTGGGCGTCCTCCATGCGCAGGGCAGCCAGCGTGGTGATGTCGAAGAAGCGCCGGTAGTCGAGCTCGCGGCCCGCCGTGCGCCAGTAGGCCAGGCGGAAGTTCTGGCGATCGAGCAGGGCGTCGACCAGGTCGACGTCGCCGTTGATCCGCTCCACGGCGGCGTCGACGGCGGCGGCCACCGAGGGCTCCTCCTCGCACAGCCGGGCCAGCTGGCGCTTGAGGACCTCCTTGTCCCGGTGGCGGTGGCGGACGTTGACGGCGTCGATGGCCGTGGCCGGCGGGAGCGAGCCGAACGCGGCGGCGAGGAACTCGACGTCGTCGGCGAAGGCGTGACCCGCCGAGCGCAGGGCGGCGCCGGCCAGCGCCAGGGGCAGGTCGAACGAGCGGGGGGCGACGGGGAAGCGGTGCTCGAAGTAGCGAACCAGGAAGGCCCCGCGCTGGCGCTCGAGCGTGAGCTCCCCCGCCTCCAGGACCCGCCCGTAGTGGTCACCCAGCACGGGCATCAGCACGGTGTTGCGCAGCTTGGACTCCGGGCCCTCCCAGTCGACGTCGAAGTAGGCGGCCCAGCGGCTGGACGGCCCGTTCTCGAGCACGTCCTGCCACCAGGCGTTGTCGGCGGTGATGGCCATGTGGTTGGGAACGATGTCGAGGACCTGGCCCAGGCCGGCGCCGGCCAGGGCTCGGGTCAACCGGTCGAAGGCGGTGGCCCCGCCCAGCTCGTCGTTGACGCGGGAGTGGTCGACCACGTCGTAGCCGTGGGTGCTGCCCGCTGCGGCCTGGAGCGCCGGCGAGCTGTAGAGGTGGGAGACACCGAGGGCGGCCAGGTACGGCGCCACCTCGGCGGCATCGTCGAAGCCGAACTCCGGTCGCAGCTGCAACCGGTAGGTGGCGAGCGGCGCCCGCCCGGAAGCGTCCTCGTGGCCCGCTGCCGGCGCGCTCACTCCAGCTTCCGCAGCAGCACCACCGACCGGGGCCCCACCGTCACCGGCTCACCCGCCCGGTAGAGCGGTGCCTCCACCTCGGGGTCGAGCTCGGGGGGCAGGGCGATGGTGGTGTCGATCACCAGCTCGAAGACGTCGCCCAGGACCTTGGGCAGCTGGAAGTCGATCGCCTCGAAGTGGGCGCTGAGCAGCATGATGAAGCTCTCGTCGACCACGTGCTCGCCCCGAGCGTCGGGGGTGGCGATGGCCAGGCCGTTGAGGAACATCCCGAGGGCGGTGGCCGAGCCGTTCCAGTCGTCGTCGTCCAGCTCCTCGCCGTCCGGGCGGAACCACACGATGTCGGCCATGCCTCGCGCCTTGATGACCCGGCCGTCGAACCACCGGCGCCGGCGGAACACCGGGTGCTGGCTCCGGAAGTCCACCAGCCAGCGGGTGAACTCGAGCAGGATCTCGTCGGCGTTCACCCAGTCGAACCAGGAGACCTCGTTGTCCTGGCAGTAGCCGTTGTTGTTGCCCCCCTGGGACCGCCCCAGCTCGTCGCCTCCGAGCAGCATGGGCACGCCCTGGGAGAGCATCAGCGTGGCCAGGAAGTTGCGGCGCTGCCGGGCCCGCAGTTGCAGCACGTCGGGGTCGTCGGTGGACCCCTCGACGCCGCAGTTCCACGACCGGTTGTGGCTCTCGCCGTCGCGGTTTCCCTCCCCGTTGGCCTCGTTGTGCTTCTCGTTGAACGAGACCAGGTCGGTGAGAGGGAAGCCGTCGTGGGCGGTGACGAAGTTGATGCTGGCGCTGGGTCGGCGCCCGTTGGCGGCGTAGAGATCGGGGCTCCCGGTGAGGCGGTAGGCGACCTCTCCCAGGCGGGTGTGCTCACCCCGCCAGTAGTCGCGCACGGTGTCGCGGTACTTGCCGTTCCACTCCGACCACAGGGGCGGGAAGTTTCCGACCTGGTAGCCGCCCTCGCCCACGTCCCACGGCTCGGCGATGAGCTTCACCTGGCTGACCACGGGGTCCTGCTGGATGAGGTCGAAGAACGCCGACAGCCGGTCGACGTCGTGCAGCTCCCGGGCCAGGGCGGAGGCCAGGTCGAAGCGGAACCCGTCGACGTGCATCTCGGTGACCCAGTAGCGCAGGCTGTCCATGATCAGCTGCAACACGTGCGGGTGGCGCATGTTCATGGTGTTGCCGGTGCCGGTGTAGTCCATGTAGAAGCGACGGTCCTCGGGCACGAGGCGGTAATAGGCGTTGTTGTCGATGCCCTTGAACGACAGCAGGGGCCCCAGGTGGTTGCCCTCGGCGGTGTGGTTGTAGACCACGTCGAGGATGACCTCGATGCCGGCCTCGTGGAGGCGCATCACCATGGCCTTGAACTCCTGGACCTGCTGGCCGCGCATGCCCGCCGACGAGTACTCGTTGTGGGGCGCCAGGAATCCGATCGAGTTGTAGCCCCAGTAGTTGCGCAGGCCCCGGTCGACCAGATGGGCGTCGTGGACGAACTGGTGCACGGGCAGGAGCTCCACCGCGGTGATGCCGAGGCGCTGGAAGTGCTCGATGGCCTCGTTGGTGGCCAGGCCGGCGTAGGTGCCCCGCAGCTCCTCGGCGATGTCGGGATGGGTGACGGTGAAGCCCTTGACGTGCACCTCGTAGACCACGGTCTCGTGCCACGGCGTCCGGGGCGGCCGGTCGTTGCCCCAGTCGAACCACGGGTTGACCACCACCGCCTTGCCCACGAACGGGGCGCTGTCGAGCTCGTTGGCCTCGCCGTCGGGGTCACCGAAGTGGTAGCCGAAGGCGGCTTCGTCGAACTCGGTGACCCCGTCCACCGCCTTGGCGTAGGGGTCGAGCAGCAGCTTGGCGGGGTTGCACCGGTGCCCGGCCCAGACGTCGCGCGGCCCGTGCACCCGGTAGCCGTAGCGCTGGCCGGGGCCGACGTTGGGCAGGTAGCCGTGCCAGCAGAAGGCGCTGACCTCGGGCAGGGCGATCCGGGTCTCCTGGCCGGCGTCGTCGAACAGGCACAGCTCGACCCTCTCGGCCACCTCGGAGAACACCGAGAAGTTGGTCCCCATGCCGTCGAAGGTCGACCCGAGGGGGTACGGCTCGCCGGGCCAGATCCTCATCGGAGCGACGCTAGCCGTCCCCACCCGGCTCGCCACTGGCCGCCCCGGGAGCCTTCCGCACGGCCGACATCGGTCGACTGTCACCGGCCGTCGCTACCCTCACCACGATGGCTGTCGTCGAGGCGCCCGAGCGGGAACAGGGCCCGCTGCCGCCAGCGCTGACCGGCTTCCATCCGGCGGTGGCCACCTGGTTCGCCCGCCGCTTTCCCGAAGGGCCGACGCCGGCGCAGGCCGAGGGATGGGCCCACATCGGGGCGGGGCGGGACACGCTCGTGGCCGCCCCCACCGGCTCGGGCAAGACCCTGGCCGGATTCCTGGTCGGCATCGACCGCCTGTACCGGGCCTTCGCCGAGGGCGCCGACGTCAGCGGCCGGACGCACGTCGTCTACGTCTCGCCGCTCAAGGCCCTGGCCGTCGACATCGCCCAGAACCTCCAGCGCCCGCTGGAGGAGATCGCCGCGGTGGCAGCCGAGCTGGGCCTGAGCGCCCCGGCGCTCACGGTGGCGGTGCGCACCGGTGACACCACCAGCAGCCAGCGGGCATCCATGCTGCGCCGCCCGCCCAACTTCGTGGTCACCACTCCGGAGTCGCTCTACCTCCTGCTCACCGCCGCCCGTGGGCGGGAGCTGCTCCGCAGCACCGAGACGGTCATCGTCGACGAGATCCACGCCTTGGCCCGCGACAAGCGAGGTTGCCACCTGGCGCTGTCCCTCGAGCGCCTCGAGCACGTGGCTGCCACCCGCCCCCAGCGCATCGGCCTCTCCGCCACCCAGCGCCCCATCTCGCTGTGCGCCGGACTGCTCACCGGCGCCGGTTCCCCGCAGCCGTGCGCGGTGGTCGACACCGGCCACCGCCGTCGTCTCGACCTGGCCCTGGAGCTGCCCCAGGGCGAGCTGGAGGCGGTGGCGTCGGCCGCGCAGATGGGTGACGTGCTCGACCGCATCGCCGCCCTCGTGGGCGAGCACCGCACCACCATCGTCTTCGTCAACAGCCGGCGCCTGGCCGAGCGCCTGGCCCACCAGCTGGCTGAGCGCCTCGGTGACGACTCCGTGTCCGCCCACCACGGCTCGCTGTCCAAGGACCGCCGCCACCGGGTGGAGACCCGCCTGCGCGCCGGTGAGCTCAAGGCCCTGGTGGCCACCGCCTCCCTGGAGCTCGGCATCGACATCGGCCCGGTGGAGTTGGTCTGCCAGATCGGCACCCCTCGCAGCATCGCCACCTTGCTCCAGCGGGTTGGACGGGCCAACCACTCCCTCGGCGGCGTGCCCAAGGGCCGCCTGTTCCCCCTCACCCGAGACGAGCTGGTGGAGTGCGCCGCCCTGGTGCGGGCGATCGCCGAGGGCACGCTCGACGCCATCGTCCCCGCCGTGGCCCCGCTCGACATCCTCGCCCAGCAGATCGTGGCCGAGGTGGCTGCCGAGGAGTGGTGCACCGACGACCTCTACGCGCTGGCGCGCCGAGCCCATCCCTACCGTGACCTCGCCCGATCGACCTTCGACGAGGTGCTGGGCCTGGTCAGCCACGGCATCACCACCGGAAGGGGACGGCGCGGCGCCTACGTGCACCACGACGGGGTCAACGGCGAGGTACGGGCGCGGTCGTCGGCCCGCCTGGCCGCCGTCACCTCGGGTGGTGCCATCCCCGAGGTCGGCGACATGCGGGTGGTGCTCGAACCCGACGACCTCTACCTGGGCTCGGTGAACGAGGACTGGGCGGTCGAGTCGATGGCCGGCGACGTCTTCCTCCTCGGCACCCACGCCTGGCAGATCCGCCAGGTGGCCGGCGGGGTGGTGCGGGTGGCCGACGCCGCCGGCAAGGCCCCCACCATCCCCTTCTGGACGGGCGAGGCCCCGGGCCGCACCGCCGAGCTGTCAGCCGAGGTGTCCCGCCTGCGCACGACCCTCGCCACCTTCCTCGCCGCTGGCGACGCCGCCGGCGCCCGGGCCTGGCTGGTCGAGGCCGGCGGCCTCGACGACGCCGCCGTCGACCAGATCGTCGACTACGTGGGCGCGGGGGTGGCCGTGCTCGGCGTCGCGCCGAGCACCTCCGACGTGGTGTTCGAGCGCTTCTTCGACGAGGTCGACGGCATGCACCTGGTGGTGCACGCGCCCTACGGCAGCCGGGTCAACCGGGCGCTGGGCCTGGCCCTGCGCAAGCGGTTCTGTCGCAGCTTCGACTTCGAGCTACAGGCTGCGGCCAACGACGACGCCGTCGTGCTGTCGCTCGGCCCCCACCACAGCTTCCCCCTGGCCGACGTCCCCCACTTCCTCAAGCCGGCCACGGTGCGGCGCGTGCTGGAGCAGGCCATCCTCGACTCGCCCATGTTCCAGAGCCGATGGCGCTGGAACCTCAACCGGGCCCTGATGGTGCTGCGCTGGCGCGGGGGACGTCGCAACCCGCCTCCTCTCCAGCGAATGGAGGCCGACGACCTCATGGCCGCCGTCTTCCCCGGCGCCGCCGCCTGCCAGGAGAACGTCACCGGGCCCATCGAGATCCCCGACCATCCCCTGGTGCGCCAGACCGTGCACGACACCATGACCGAGGGCCTCGACATCGACGGGTTGCAGTCGCTGCTGACCGGCATCGGCGAGGGGCGCGTCCGGGTGCACGTGCGCGACACCACCGAGGCGTCGCCCTTCGCCCACGAGATCCTCACCGCCAAGCCCTACGCCTTCCTCGACGACGCCGAGGCCGTCGACCGCCGCACCAACGCCGTCGCCCTGCGCCGGGGCCTGCCGCTGGACCCTTCCACCATGGGGCGCCTCGAACCCGCCGCCATCGCCCGGGTGGAGGAGGAGGTGGCCCCCCGGGTGGGCAGCGCCGACGAGCTCCACGACCTCCTGCTCTCGCTCATCGTCACCCCGGCCCGGGCGGCCTGGCGGAAGTGGTTCGACGAGCTGGCGGGACGTGGCCGGGTCCGCTCCTCCACCGGCGACGACGGCGTCGAGCGGTGGTGGGCCGCCGAGTCCTCGACCGAGGCCGCGGTCCTGCTCGACGGTGTCGAGGAGCCCGCTCATCCGGTGGAGCAGGTGGCAGCCGCCGTGCTGCGGGGCCACCTCGACATCACCGGCCCTCGCACCGCCGCCGCCCTCGCCGAGGGGTGCGCCCTTGCCCCTGCCACCGTGGCCGTCGGCCTGGCCGCCCTCGAGCACGGCGGTTTCGCCCTCCAGGGCGCGTTCACCGATCCCGACACCCCAGCCGGCCAGCCCGAGGCGGTGGAGTGGTGCGCCCGGCGACTGCTGGCCCGCATGCACGCCTACTCCCGCACCAACCGGCGCAAGGCGGTGGAGGCGGTGAGCGCCCAGGACTTCGTGCGCTTCCTCCTGCGCTGGCAGCACGTGGCCCCCGGCACCCAGCTTCAGGGCCCTGGCGGCGTGCGGGCCGTCGTCGAGCAGCTGCAGGGTTACGAGGCGGCGGTCGCCGCCTGGGAGCCGGAGATCCTGGCCCGGCGGGTGGCCGGCTACCAGCCCGGGCACCTCGACCGCCTGTGCCACGACGGCGAGGTCACGTGGCTGCGCCTGTCCATCGCCGCCGGTGACTCCGACCGCCGGGCCGGCCCGTCCAAGGCCACGCCCGTGGCCCTGGCCTTTCGCGACGACCTGGCCTGGCTGCTCCAGGCCGTCCGCTTCCAGCAGCGTCCCCACGTGCCCGGCGTGGGGGCCACGGCGGAGATCGTCGAGGCGCTGCGGGCCAAGGGAGCCCGCTTCGTGTCGGAGCTGGCCGACGACACCGGGCGCCTGCGCAGCGACATCGAGGAGGCCCTGTGGGACGGCGTGGCCCGGGGCGTGCTCACCGCCGACGGCTTCGCCGCCATCCGCTCCCTGGTGGCCGAGCGCGGCGCCCGGACTCGACCCGCCCGCGGCCTCAGTCGCCGGCGGCGAGGAGCTACGGCGGGTCCGAGCCGAGCCGCCGGGCGGTGGGCGCTGGTGCCCGACGCCGAGCCGGTGGAGGACGGCGAGACCCTGGCCGAGGCGGTGGCCGACCAGCTCCTCCAGCGCTGGGGCGTGGTGTTCCGGGATCTCGCCGTGCACGAGGGCCTGGCCGTGCCCTGGCGCGACCTCCAGCGGGCCCTTCGCCGCCTCGAGGACCGGGGCCTCATCCGGGGCGGCCGCTTCGTCGCCGGCTTCAGCGGCGAGCAGTACGCCCTGACCGAGGCCATGGAGGCCCTGGCCGCCATCCGTCGGCGGGAGCGCTGCGCAGAGCGGGTCACGGTCAGCGCCTGCGACCCCCTCAACCTCACCGGAGTGGTCCTTCCCGGCTCCCGCACCCCGGCGGTGCGCACGAACTGCGTCACCTACCTCGACGGCCTCCCCGAGCCCGGGCCTTGACCCTGTCGCTACGCTGAGGCCATGCCCGTGCAAGAGTCGCGTACGGCCTTCGCGGAGTACTGCGAGGCCATCTTCGAGCTCGAGGAAGACGACCTCGACGTCATCCAGGCCCGCATCGCCGACCGCCTCGACATCTCCCGGCCGGCCGTGTCGGAGATGATCCGGCGCATGGCCACCGAGGGGCTGGTCACCGTCGACGGCGGCATCCACCTCACCGACGAGGGCGTGGTGCTGGCCGAGCAGGTCGTGCGCCGCCACCGCCTGGCCGAGCGCTTCCTCACCGACGTGCTCGGCCTCAACTGGGCCGAGGCCCACCACGAGGCCGGCCGCTGGGAGCACGTGCTCAACGACAAGGTCGAGAAGGCCATCAACCGCCTCCTCGGTGGCCCCACCACCTGCCCCCACGGCAACCCCATCCCCGGCTCCGACTACACCGAGCCGGAGGTCGTCCCCCTGGCCGAGCTGAAGGTGGGGACGGCGTTCGCCGTCACCCGCATCCCCGAGGAGCTCGAGTTCACCCCAGGGGTGCTCGAGTTCCTCGAGGAGAACCTGGTGAAGCCGGGCATGTCGGGGACCCTCACCGCCGCCTCGCCCGACGGGACGGTCACGGTCAGCATCGAAGGGCGTCACGTCGGGATCGGGCCGTTCGCCGCCAGCCGCATCCTCGTGTCTCTTACCGCCGGCGTACCGGTTTCCTGACACCCGACGTTCGCCCGAGTCCCCGCGTTGACCGTGGGATGACCGGCTCGTAGGTTAGGTCGGCCTAACCGCCTGACCGCCGACGCTCGACGGAGATCCCATGACCCGACGCCACCTGCTGCCGATCCTCGTGTCCGCCACCATGCTGCTCGCCGCCTGCGGCGGTTCCGGCGGCGACGGCGGTGGGGACGCCGGCGGCGGTGAGGCCGGTCCGACCCTGACGATCTACTCAGGCCGCAGCGAGGAGCTCGTCCGCCCGATCATCGAGCAGTTCGAGGGCGAGACCGGCATCCGCACCCAGGTGCGCTACGGCGCCACCGCGGAGATGGCGGGGGCCATCCTCGAGGAAGGTGACAACTCACCCGCCGACGTGTTCTTCGCCCAGGACGCCGGAGCGCTCGGGGCCCTGTCGTCGGAGGGACGCTTCGCCGCCCTCGACCCCGGCACGCTGGACAAGGTCGACCCGCAGTTCCGCTCGGTGAACGGCGACTGGCTGGGCGTGTCCGGCCGGGCACGGGTGGCCGTCTACAACACCGCCGCGCTCAACGAGTCGGCGCTTCCCGACTCCATCCTCGACTTCACCGCCGACCGCTGGAAGGGCGGCAAGCTCGGTTGGGCGCCCACCAACGGCTCGTTCCAGGCGTTCGTGACCGCCCTGCGGGTGACCGAGGGCGAGGAGGGCGCCCGGGCGTGGCTGGAGGGCATCAAGGCCAACGATCCCAAGGTCTACGAGAACAACATCGCCATCGTGGAGGCCGCCGGCGCCGGCGAGATCCAGGCGGGGTTCGTGAACCACTACTACCTGCACCGGGTGAAGGCCGAGAACCCCGACTTCCCCGCCGCCAACCACCTCTTCCCAAACGGTGACGTGGGGTCGCTGGTGAACGTGGCCGGCGTGGGCGTGCTCGAGGGCACCGAGCAGCCGGACGAGGCCCGCCGGTTCGTGGAGTTCCTGCTCAGCGAGCCGGCCCAGCAGTACTTCGCCAGCGAGACGTTCGAGATCCCCCTCGTCGACGGGGTGGCGGCCGACCCCACGCTCCCCCCGCTGGAGACGCTGCAGCAGCCCGACATCGACCTCGCCCAGCTCGACGACCTCGAGGGCACGCTCCGGTTGCTCACCGAGGTGGGCGTCATCTGAGCTCTCGGGGCGGCTCGGCGCCCAGCCGCGCCCTCGTCGCTGCCGGGGTCGCCGTCGCCCTGGTGGCGCTCCTGCCGGCTGGCTACCTGACCGTGCGGGCGGCCGACGGCGGCCTCGACCGCATGCTGGCCACCGTCGCGTCCGCCCGCACGGTGGAGCTGCTGGTGCGCACCGCCGGCCTCGCCGTGGCGGTGACGGTGACGTCGGTGGTCCTGGCCGTCCCGCTGGCGTGGCTGACGGTGCGCACCGACCTGCCCGGCCGCCGGGCGTGGGCCGTGCTCAGCGCCCTGCCCCTGGCCATCCCCACCTACATCGGCGCCTTCGCCTTCGTGGCCGCCCTCGGGCCCCGGGGCATGGTCCGCGACTGGCTGGCGCCGCTGGGCGTCGAGGAGCTGCCCTCCATCTACGGCTTCCCCGGCGCCTGGCTGGCCCTGACGCTGTTCAGCTACCCCTACGTGCTCCTCACCGTCCGGGCCGCCCTGCGCCGCCTCGATCCCAGCCTGGAGGAGGCCAGCCGCACGCTGGGCCGGGGGACGCGGGCGACCTTCTGGCACGTCACCCTGCCGCAGCTGCGGCCCTCGATCACCGCCGGCGCCCTGCTCGTGGCCCTCTACACCCTCAGCGACTTCGGAGCGGTGTCGCTGCTGCGGTTCGACTCGTTCACCCGGGTGATCTACGTGCAGTACCGGGCGTCACTCGACCGATCGGCTGCCGCCTCCCTCGGCCTGGTGCTGGTGGCGTTGACCGTGGTGGTGCTGGTGGTCGAGACCCGGAGCCGGGGCCAGGCCGCCTACCACCGCCTGCACGCCGGCGGCGCCCGGAAGCCGCCGGTGACCCCCCTCGGGCGGTGGCGGTGGCCGGCGGCGGCGGCGTGCGCCGCCCTGGTGGGTGTCGCCCTGGTGATCCCCCTCGGCGTGGTCACCTACTGGCTGGTGCGGGGCCTGGCCGCCGGCGAGCCGCTCCGCCTCACCGCCACGCTGGTCGGCCACAGCCTCAGCGCCTCGGCCTTCGGCGCGGCGGCGTCGGTGGCCGCCGCCTGGCCCGTCGCCGTACTGGCCGCCCGTCACCCCGGCCGGCTGTCCCGCCTGGTCGAGCGGGCGTCCTACGCCGGCTACGCCCTTCCCGGCGTGGTCGTCGCCCTGTCGCTGGTGTTCTTCGGCGCCCGGGTGGTGCCGGCGGTCTACCAGACCCGGACCATCCTGGTGCTGGCCTACGTGGTGCTGTTCCTGCCGCAAGCGGTGGGGGCCATCCGGGCCTCGCTCCTCCAGGTCAACCCCTCCCTCGAGGAGGCCTCACGCCTCCTGGGACGGTCGAAGCTGGCCACCATGTGGTCGGTGGTGCTGCCGCTGGTCCGACCCGGCGCCCTGGCCGGATCGGCCCTGGTCTTCCTCACCTGCATGAAGGAGCTGCCGGCCACGCTGCTCCTGGCGCCGACCGGGTACCAGACGCTCGCCACCCAGGTCTGGAACGCCAGCAGCGAGGCGTTCTTCGGCCGGGCGGCGGCGCCGGCGCTGGCCCTGGTGCTCCTGTCGGCGCTGCCCATGGCCCTGCTCGTGCTGCGGGAGTCCGAGCGGGAGCCGGCGGCGCCGGCGACCGGGACGACGGGCCCCGGAGCACCGGAGCCCGACGAGGAGGCGCTGGCGGCTAGTGGTTGGCGGCCGGCACCGGTGTCGTGACCGCCGGCGACGAGCGGGGCGCCGGCCAGGTCACCGTCGGCGGTCCGGCGTAGGACAGCTCGACCCGCTGGCCCCGCCCCACGCTCGGCGCTCCCGCCACCCGGGCCCGCAGGCGCAGACCGCCGTCGAGGGCGACCTCGTAGACGCTGTCGTGGCCGTAGAACTCGACCACCTCGACCGCGCCCCCGTCGCCGGGATCGACCCGCAGCGCCTCGGGCCGGACCAGCACCTGCACGGGGCCGGCGGCCTCCGCCGTCAAGGGCACGGCGCCGACCGGCGTGGAGGCCCAGGCGCCGTCAGCC
Source organism: Actinomycetota bacterium (assembly GCA_019348335.1). GTDB lineage: Bacteria > Actinomycetota > Acidimicrobiia > Acidimicrobiales > CADCSY01 > JAHWJR01. Next base: position 1,359 of record JAHWJR010000015.1, on the reverse strand, counting down.
TGACCGCCCAGAAGGTTGGCGTCGCCCACGAAGCCGGCCACCCACGCCGACGCCGGTGAGGCGTAGAGCTCGGACGGCGGGCCCTGCTGCTCGACGGCGCCGTCGCGCAGCACCACCACCTCGTCGCCCAGGACGAACGCCTCCTCCTGGTCGTGGGTGACGAACACCGTGGTGATCTCCAGCTCGGCGAGGAGGCGGTGCACCTCGGCCCGCACCTGGACACGCAGTGAGGTGTCGAGGTTGGAGAACGGCTCGTCGAGCAGCAGCACCGACGGCCGGGGCGCCAGCGCCCGGGCCAGGGCCACTCGCTGCTGCTGACCGCCCGAGAGCGTGCCCGGCGGGCGGTCGGCCAGGCCGGTGAGACCCACCAGGGCCAGGGCTTCCTCGACCCGGCCCGACCGTCGCTCGGCCCGGGACAGGCCGTAACCGACGTTGGTCCCCACGTCGAGGTGGGGGAACAGCGCCCAGTCCTGGAAGACCATGCCGACCTTGCGCTGCTCCGGCGCCACCGACCCGCGGTCGGAGGTGAGGAGGCGCCCGCCCACCACGATCTCGCCGGCGTCGGGCGTCTCCAGGCCGGCGATGCTGCGCAGCAGCGTCGTCTTGCCGCACCCGCTGGGACCGAGGAGGGCGAGCACGCTCCCCGGCGCGGCCCGCAGGGAGACGTCGCGCAGGGCGGCCACCGAGCCGAAGGCCTTGCTCAGCCCCCGGACCTCGACCTCGCCGCCGTTCGCCACACCGAACAGCATATGGCGGCCCCCCGAACGGGGTCAGGCCGGGTGCCCGACCATGGACGGGGGCGGGCGCCGCTGCGCCTACGGTAACGACCGTGCCGTCACCTCAGTCACACCGATCATGACCACCACCAACCCCACCCTCGCCATGGCCGGTGGCCCCGCCACCCTCGCCGACCTCCTGCCCCGGACCCGGGCCCGGACGGTGGCGCTGGTCGTGGGCTTCGCCCTGCTGACCGCCGCCGCCGCCCAGATCACCATCCCGCTGCCGTGGACCCCGGTGCCCGTGACCGGCCAGACCTTCGCCGTGCTGCTGGCCGGGGCCACGCTGGGATGGCGGGCCGGCGGGGCCAGCCAGCTGCTCTACGTGGCCCTGGGCGCCGGAGGCCTGCCCTTCTACGCCGACGGCGCCAGCGGCTGGCAGGTCGCCACCGGCGCCACCGGGGGCTACCTGGTGGGCTTCGTGGTGGCCGCCGCCCTGGTCGGGCTGCTGGCCGAGCACCGCCAGGACCGCACCGTGTTGACGTCGGTGCCGGCCATGCTGGCGGGCACGGCGGTGATCTACCTGCTCGGGGTCACCTGGCTGGCCGTCGTGCTCGACGCCGACGCCACCACCGCCCTGACC
>JAHWJR010000127.1 GCA_019348335.1 Actinomycetota bacterium | reverse complement strand
TCGTCGGGGTCGACGGCGGGGTACATGCCCACCCGGACCTGGTTGCGGCCCAGCTTGCGGTAGCTGTCGGTGTCGACCACGCCGTTGGCCCGCAGGACGGCGCACACGGTCGTGGCGTCGACGGTCGGGTCGAGGTCGATGGTCCCCACCACGGGACTGCGCTGCGCGGGATCGGCCACGAAGGGCCGGGCGTAGTCGCTGGTGCCGGCCCACGAGTACAGGGTCGTCGAGGAGCGCCGGCACCGGTCGGCCGCCCAGTCCAGGCCCCCGTTGCCGTTCAGCCAGCGCAGCTGCTCGTCGAGCAGGAACAGCGTGGCCAGTGCCGGCGTGTTGAGGGTCTGGTCCTTGCGGCTGTTGTCGATGGCGGCGCCGACGTCGAGCGTGGGGGGCATCCACCGTCCGGAGGCGGCCACCTGCTCGGCACGCTCGAGGGCTGCCGGAGAGAAGGCCGCCAGCCACAGCCCCCCGTCGCTGGCCAGCGCCTTCTGTGGCGAGAAGTAGTACACGTCGACGTCGAGGGGGTCGAACAGCATGGCTCCGGCCGCCGAGGTGGCGTCGACCGCCACCAGTCCCGCCTCCGGCGACACCCCCTCGGGCCGGCGCGGCGTCATGGCCACGCCGGTCGAGGTCTCGTTCTGGGTGAGGGCGTAGAGGTCGACCTCGGGGTCGGGCGTGGGCTCGGGATGGGTCCCGAGGGGCGAGGTGATCACCTGCGGCGCCTCCAGGTGGGGGGCATCGGCCACCGCGCTGGCGAACTTGGACGAGAACTCCCCGAAGCTGAGGTGCTGGCTGCGCCGGGAGATGAGGCCGAAGGTGGCGACGTCCCAGAACACGGTGGCGCCACCGTTGCCGAGCACGACCTCGTAGCCGTCGGGCAGGCGGAGCAGCTCGGTCAGACCCCGGCGGACCGACGCCACGACCTGCTTCACCGGCGCCTGGCGGTGGCTGGTCCCCATCCACGTGGTGGCCACCGAGGCCAGGGCGGCCAGCGCCTCCGGGCGCACCTTGGACGGTCCCGACCCGAAGCGACCGTCGGACGGCAGCAGGTCGGGGGGGATGCGGATGTCGGGCACGGTCGTGGAAGTCACACCGCCACTATGGCCGCCGGCGCCCGAAATCCCGCCATCGCCAGGTGTCCCGGAACCAGCCTGACAGTGGCGGCCGATGCGGTCAGTATGGCCACCATGTCCCGAGTCTCAGCCCGTGTCGCCGCCATCACCCCGTCGGCCACCCTCGCCGTCGACGCCCGGGCCAAGGCCCTGCGGGCTGCCGGCGAGCAGGTGGTGGTCTTCGCCGCCGGGGAGCCCGACTTCCCCAGCCCCGCCCACGTCGTCGAGGCCGCCGCCGAGGCGTGCCGCGATCCCCGCAACCACCGCTACACGCCGGCGCCCGGGTTGCCCGAGCTGCGTGAGGCGGTGGCGGCCAAGACCCGGCGCGACTCGGGACTGGAGGTGGAGGCCTCCCAGGTGTTGATCACCAACGGGGGCAAGCACGCCATCTACAACGCCCTGGCCGCCCTGCTCGACCCCGGCGACGAGGTGCTCCTGCCCGCCCCGTACTGGACCACCTACCCCGAGCCCATCGCCCTGTTCGGCGCCACGCCGGTGATCGTGCCCACCGACGCCTCCACCGGCTTCAAGGTGGGCGTGGAGGCGCTGGAGGCGGCGACCACCCCGAGGACCAAGGCATTGGTGTTCGTGTCCCCGTCCAACCCCAGCGGGGCCGTCTACGACCCCTCGCAGGTGGAGGCCATCGGCCGGTGGGCGGCCGAGAAGGGCATCTGGGTGCTCACCGACGAGATCTACGAGCACCTCACCTACGACGACCACCGTTTCTCGTCGATGCCCGCCCTCGTGCCCGAGCTGGCCGACCGCTGCATCGTGGTGAACGGGGTGGCCAAGACCTTCGCCATGACCGGGTGGCGGGTGGGCTGGATGATCGGCCCTCCCGACATGGTCCGCGGCGCCACCGCCCTGCAGTCGCACTCGACCTCCAACGTCGCCGACGTGTCGCAGCGAGCGGCCCTGGCCGCGGTGACCGGGCCGCTGGACGAGGTGGTGCGTATGCGCCAGGCGTTCGACCGTCGGCGGCTGCGCATGTTCGAGCTGCTGTCGGCCCTGCCCGGCGTGACGTGCCTGCGCCCGGAGGGGGCGTTCTACGCCTTCCCCTCGTTCGAGGGCGTCCTCGGGCGGGAGCTCGCCGGGCGCCCCGTGCGCACGACGCTCGAGCTGGCGGAGGTCGTGCTCGACGAGGTGAAGGTGGCGATCGTGCCGGGGGAGGCCTTCGGCACTCCCGGGTACGCCCGCTTCTCCTTCGCCCTGGGTGACGACGACCTCGAGGAGGGGCTGGCCCGTCTGGCCAAGCTGCTCGCCGGGTAGCCCGTGGAGTGGCTCCAGGCGCCCGACTACTGGCTGGCCCGGTTCGTCTTCGAGCGGGCACTGGCGGCCGTCTACCTGGTCGCCTTCGTGGTGGCGGTCAACCAGTTCCGCCCGTTGCTGGGCGAGCACGGTCTGCTGCCGGCGCCGGGCTTTCTCGAGCGCGTGCCCTTCCGCCGGGCCCCGAGCCTGTTCCACCTGCACTACTCCGACCGCTTCTTCGGAGTGGTGGCGTGGACCGGCGTCGTGGTCGCCCTGCTGTGCCTGCTGGGGTGGCCTCAGTCCGGGCCCGCCTGGGCGCCGATGCTGGCGTGGGGCCTCCTGTGGGCGCTCTACCTCTCGATCGTCAACGTGGGCCAGGTCTTCTACGCCTTCGGCTGGGAGTCCCTGCTGCTGGAAGCCGGGTTCCTGGCCATCTTCCTCGGGCCGGCCGACGCTGCCCCTCCGACGCTGGTGCTGCTGGCGTTGCGCTGGCTGCTGTTCCGCCTCGAGTTCGGCGCCGGCCTGATCAAGCTCCGGGGCGACCGGTGCTGGCGGGACCTGACCTGCCTGCACTACCACCACGAGACCCAACCGCTCCCCAACCCGCTCAGCTGGTTCTTCCATCACCTGCCGGGGCGGGTGCACAAGGCCGAGGTCCTGGGCAACCACGTCGCTCAGCTGGTGGCGCCGGTGCTGCTGTTCGCGCCCCAGCCCGTCGCCGGCGTGGCCGGCGCCGTCGTCCTCGTGACCCAGGCGTGGCTGGTCCTCAGCGGGAACTTCTCCTGGCTGAACGTCATGACCATCGCCCTCGCCGTGGTCGCCTTCGACGACGCCATGCTCGCCCCCTTCGTGCCCGTCGATCCGCCGGCGCTGGCCGGCGCACCCGGCTGGCACCAGGTCGCCGGCGTGGCCGTGGCCGTGGCCGTGGTCGTGCTCAGCTGGCGTCCGGTGCGCAACATGGCGTCGCCCGGCCAGCTCATGAACTCGAGCTTCGACCCCCTCCACCTGGTCAACACCTACGGCGCCTTCGGCAGCGTCACCAAGCAGCGCCTGGAGGTCATCCTCGAGGGGACCGACGACGCCCAGCCGGGGCCGGGCACGGAGTGGAAGGAGTACGAGTTCAAGGCCAAGCCGGGAGACCCCCGCCGGCGCCCGCCCCAGATCGCCCCGTACCATCTGCGGCTGGACTGGCTGATGTGGTTCGTCCCCCTTGCCGGCCGCTCCCACCAGCGCTGGCTGGTCGCCCTGGTGGTCAAGCTGCTGCGCAACGACCGGGCGACGCTGCGACTGCTGCGCCACAACCCGTTCCCGGACCGGCCGCCGGCGCTGGTGCGAGCCCGCCTGTACCGCTACCGCTTCACCACCGGCGAGGAGCGCCGGCGGAGCGGGGCGTGGTGGGTGCGCACGCCGGCAGGCGAGCTGCTCCCCGCGGTCGGGCTCGACCGCAGCGACGACGTGGCCGCCCCGGGCTGACGGCTCCCGTTTGGCGGAAGCGCCGGGGTCCGCCACGATGGGGGCCATGGCCCGCGTCCTCGTCACCGAGAAGCTCGCCGACGCCGGTCTCCGGCGCCTGGCCGATCAAGGGCACGAGGTGGACGTGCGCCTCGGGCTGTCCCCCGACGAGCTCCTGGACGTGGTGCCGGGAGCAGCGGCGCTGATCGTGCGCTCGGCCACCACCGTGACCCCCGAGGTGCTGGAGGCGGGCCAGGACCTCGTCGTGGTCGGTCGAGCCGGCATCGGCCTCGACAACGTCGACGTGACCGCCGCCACCCGCCGCGGGGTGATGGTGGTCAACGCCCCGCAGTCCAACGTCCTGTCCGCCGCCGAGCACACCCTGGCCCTCCTGCTGGCCCAGGCCCGCAACGTCCCCCAGGCCCACACCGCCCTGAAGGCAGGGAAGTGGGAGCGCTCCCGCTGGGAGGGCGTGGAGCTGCACGGCAAGACCCTCGGTGTCGTCGGGCTGGGCCGGATCGGCTCACTCGTCGCCCAGCGGGCCTCGGCGTTCGGGATGCGCCTGCTCGGCCACGACCCCTACGTCTCCACCGAGCGGGCCCGCCAGATGGGGATGGAGCTCGTGTCCCTCGACGATCTCGTGGCCCGGTCCGACTTCTTGACCCTCCACGTGGCCCGCACGCCCGAGACCATCGGCCTGGTGGGCAAGGAGCTGCTGGCCAAGGCCAAGCCGGGCCTGCGGGTGCTCAACACCTCGCGGGGCGGGATCGTCGACGAGGACGCCCTGCGGTGGGCGCTGGACGAGGGCATCGTGGCCGGCGCCGGCCTCGACGTGTTCTCGGCCGAGCCGCTGACCGCCTCGCCGTTGTTCGAGGTCGACTCCGTGGTGGTGACCCCCCACCTCGGCGCCAGCACCGCCGAGGCCCAGGACAAGGCGGGGGTGACCATCGCCGAGCAGGTCGCCCTGGCCCTGGCCGGGGAGTTCGTGCCCTTCGCCGTGAACGTGAGCGCCAGCGAGGCGTCCGAGACCGTCCGGCCCTTCCTGCCCCTGGCCGAGCGCCTGGGCTCGCTGTTCGCCCGCCTGAGCGAGGGGGTGCCCTCGGTGCTCGAGATCACCTACGAGGGCCAGCTGGCCGACTACGACGTGCGCATCCTCACCCTGTCGGTGCTGAAGGGCCTCTTCAGCGGGGTGGTCGACGAGCCGGTGTCGTACGTGAACGCACCGCAGCTGGCCGAGGAGCGGGGCGTCGAGGTGCGCGAGACCACCACCTCGGCCGTGCACGACTACGTGAACCTCATCGCCCTGCGCGGCGACGCCCACGCCATCGGCGGCACGCTGGCCGGCCTGCGGGGAGAGCCGCGGATCGTCATGCTCGACGACCACACCGTCGAGGTGCCTCCCGCCCAGCACATGCTCGTGGTCCGCAACGACGACCGCCCGGGGATGATCGGGCTGGTGACCACCGCCCTCGGCGACGCCGAGGTCAACATCTCCGACATCCACGTGGGCCGGTCCCCTCAGGGCGACGCCGCGCTGATGATCCTGGCCACCGACCAGGCCCTGCCGGCCGAGGTGCTCACCCGGCTGCGCACCTCCCCGGGCATCGTGTCGGTCCACCCCCTCTCCTGAGCGGGGCCACCCCGGGAGTCAGTCCTCGACGGTGATGGCCCCGGTGGGGCAGTAGTCGGCGGCTTCCTCGACCTGGGCCCGCAGCGCCTCGTCGGGCTCGTCCTGGAGCAGGCGAAGGGTGCCGTCGGGCGCCATCTCGAACACCTCGGGCGCCGCCCGGGTGCACGACGCGGCGCTGATGCAGCGCCGGTAGTCGACCACGACCCGCACGGGGCTCAGCGCTTGGCCTGGCGGAAGCCGTCGCCCTCGGCGGCGGCGCCGTCGCGGTAGCAACGATCGGCGTTGGTGCGGTCGTAGTGGGCCATCCCCGGGAGATGGAACACCCGGCTGCG
>JAHWJR010000126.1:4541-5779 GCA_019348335.1 Actinomycetota bacterium | reverse complement strand
ATGGGCCGGGCGACCGAAGGTGAGCTGGGCCCGGGCCGGGTGGAGCTGCGGGCCAGGTGGGCCACCGACGGCCGCACCCAGCTCGGCCTCCCGCCGCTCGGGGCCATCTCCGCCTCCACCCACGACGCACCCCTGGCCGTCGACCTGCGGGTGCAGCGCCTCGACATCGAACGGGTGCAGGACCTCCTCGGCCGCCCGGACCCCGAGGTCCAGCTGCGGCAGAGCCTGAGGGGCGACATCGAGCCGCTCGTGGGTCGTTTCGCCCGCAAGGCGCTGCTCACCTCTCTGGTGGTGGGCATCGTCGTCGGCGCGGTGCTGCCCGGGCGACGCTGGAGCTGGGTGGGCGCCGGCGCCGCCGGCGGCGTGCTCGCCGTGGGCGTCCTGCTCGGCCAGACGTGGTCGACCTACGACGAGGATGCCTTCCTCAACCCCCGCTTCGAGGGTTCGCTGGAGCGGGCCCCGGAGATCCTGCGCACCGTGCAGAAGCACGTGGAGGGCTTCGACGACATCCGGGGCCGGGTCAACACGCTCAGCCATCAGATCGCCAACCTCTACCGGGCCACGGTGGTCGGCGATGACGACGACCAGGACGACGTGGCCATCCTCCACGTGAGCGACATCCACCTGAACCCCCTCGGCGTGGAGGCCGCCAACCAGCTCGCCACCCAGTTCGGGGTCGACGCCGTGCTCGACACCGGGGACCTGACCTCGTTCGGCTTCCCCCTGGAAGCCCGCATCGGCGATCTCATCGCCGGCATCCCCGTCCCCTATTACGTGACACCGGGGAACCACGACTCCGAGGCGGTGCGGACCGCCCTGGCGACCGTGCCCAACGTCACCGTGCTCGCCGGGTCGGTGGTGGAGATCGGCGGCGTCCGGGTGCTGGGCGTGGCCGACCCCACCTTCACCGCCGACAACCGCATCGGCACCGCCGACGCCGCGGCCGAGAAGCGGCGCCAGGCCACGGCCGTGGGCCGGCTCACCGCCGCCCGCCGTCCCGACGTGCTGGCCGTGCACGATCCCGCCCTGGCCGAGGATGCGGCTGGCCGGGTGCCGCTGGTGGTGGCCGGGCACCGCCACCAACGCAGCGACGAGGTCCGGGACGGCACCCGTTACCTCACCGTGGGCTCCACCGGCGCCACCGGCCTGGGGTCGTTCACCGTGGCCACCCAGCTCGACTACGAGGCCCAGGTCCTGCACTTCTCCGGAGACCGCCTGGTCGTGGTCGACTACATCTC
>JAHWJR010000126.1:0-4441 GCA_019348335.1 Actinomycetota bacterium | reverse complement strand
GAGCCGGGGCTCCACGCCGTAGGGTTCAGGGAATGGGCGGGCAGCGCAGCACCGTGGAAGCCCTGGGCGTGGCCGTGGCCGCCGGCGTGCCGGTGCTGCTGTGGGGTGCACCGGGGACGGGCAAGACCTCGGCCATCCGGGCCATGGCCGACAACGCCGGCTGGCCGTGCGAGACGGTGATCGCCGCCATCCGCGAGCCGTCCGACTTCTCCGGGCTGCCCGTGGTGCTCGACGGCGTGGTCAACTTCGCCCCGCCCCGCTGGGCCGAGCGACTGGCCGCCGCCGGCCGGGGCCTGCTGTTCCTCGACGAGATCTCCACCGCACCGCCGGCGGTCCAGGCCGCCCTGCTGCGGGTGGTGCTCGAGCGGGTGGTGGGCGACCTCGAGCTGCCCGACGGCGTGGTGATCGTGGCCGCCGCCAACCCACCGGAGCAGGCGGCCGACGGGTGGGACCTCTCCGCCCCGCTGGCCAACCGCTTCTGCCACCTCGACTGGGAGGTCGACCCGGCCGCCTTCGCCCAGGGCATCGTCGGAGGCTGGCCGGCGCCGGCCATCCCCGAGCTGCCCGCCGACTGGGAGGACGGCCTGGCCGAGGCCCGGGCCCTGGTCTCCGCCTTCGTCTCGGTGCGCCCGGGCCTGGCCTGCGCGCTGCCGACCGACGCCGCCCGGGCCGGCCGGGGCTGGCCCAGCCCCCGGACGTGGGACATGGCCTCCCGGCTGTCGAGCGCGGCGCTGGCCGCCGGCGCCTCCACCGAGGCCCGCACCGCCCTGGTGAACGGGGCGCTCGGGCCGGGCGCCGGCACCGAGTTCCTCCTCTGGCAGGAGGAGATGGACCTGCCCGATCCCGAGACGGTGCTGGCCGACCCCGACACCTTCGTCGTGCCCCAGCGGGGCGACCGGGCCTACGCCGCCCTGTCGGCGGTGGCGGCGGCGGTGGCCGCCCGCCCCACCCCCGAGCGGTGGCAGGCCGGGTGGAAGGTGGTGGCCAAGGTCGGCGAGGGCGCCCCCGACGTGGCCGCGGTGGCCGCCCGCACACTGGCTCGCTGCCGGCCGGCGGCGGCGGTGGCCCCGCCCGAGATCAAGCTGTTCGCCCCCTTGCTGAAGGACGCCGGGCTGCTGTGAGCAGCGCCGCCGCGGCCGTGGCGCATGAGTGAGGAGCTCGACGCCGCCAAGGTGAGCGCCGCCCGGCTGTGGGCGGTGGCCCGCCACCCCTACCTGGCCTCGGCGCTGTTCGCCTCCACCGTGATCGCCGTGCCCGAGCTGGGTGGGGCGACCGTCGACGAGGCGTGGCGGCTCTACCTCGACCCCGAGGTGGTCGACCAGTGGACGGTGGCCGAGCTGGGCAGCCTCATGGTCCACCACACCGGGCACCTGCTGCGGGACCACGCCGGCCGGGCCCGCAACCTCGGCCTCGGGCCGGGGCAGGCCGAGGACTGGGCCCTGGCCGCCGACGCCGAGATCAACGACGACCTGGCGCACCCCGACCTGCGCCTCCCCGGCGAGGTGGTCCTGCCCCGCTCCCTCGGCTGCGAGACCGGGCGGCTGGCCGAGGAGTACTTCCACGCCACCTCGTCGTTCACCCCACCCGACAACGCCGACCATCCCCACCCCGACTGCGGCAGCGGCGCCGACGGACGGCCTCGGCCGTGGGAGCTGGCCGGCGACATCGGTGGTGGGCTGCCCCCCGGCGAGCGGGAGCTGGTCCAGTGCCACACCGCCAGCCGGGTCATCGACTTCGCCCGCCAGGGGCGGGGGCGGGTGGCCGCCGGCTGGCAGCGCTGGGCCGAGGAGGTGCTGGAGCCGTCGGTCGACTGGCGGCGGGTGCTGGCCGGCGAGATCCGCAAGGGCCTGACCGCCGTCGCCGGCCGGGTCGACTACAGCTACCGGCGCCCGTCCCGCCGGGCCGGAGCCAGCCCGTCGGTGATCCTGCCGGCGCTGGAGCAGCCGGTCCCCGAGGTGGCGGTGCTGTGCGACACGTCCGGCAGCATGGTCGAGGAGCAGCTGGCCCAGGTGCTGGCCGAGGTCGAGGGGCTGTTGCGCAGCGTGGGCGTGGGCCGGGGCCAGCTGCGGGTGCTCGCCGGCGACGCCACCGTGCACACCGCCCGGCGGGTCTCCCGGGCGTCGCAGGTCGACCTGGTGGGCGGGGGCGGCACCGACATGGGGGCGGGCATCGAGGCCGCCGCCCGCCTGCGCCCCCGGCCGGCCGTGCTGGTGGTGCTCACCGACGGGATGACCCCGTGGCCGGCCGAGGCCCCCAAGGGCATGCAGGTGGTGATCGGCCTGGTCGACGACGGGCCCCGGGCCCGGGGCGGGCAGGTCTGGGCCACGCCGGCGTGGGCCCGCGTGGTCCACGTCGACGACGCCGCCTGACCACGGTGGCCTCACGGTGGTGCGACCACGTCGCCCCGGTGACCGAGCTGGTGGAGTGCAACGGCGAGCAGCACCGGGTCACCTGGCGCACCGGCAAGGTGGTGCTGGAGGACCACGACCTGGCCGCCGAGCGCATGCTGCAGGCCCTGGGCGGGGGTACCTGCGAGTGCCTCCGGGTCCTGAAGCGGTGGCGGGACCTGCACTCGTGGGCCACCTCCGGCGAGCTGTACCGCCAGATGCGCTCCCGGGTGGCCGCTCAGGTCCTCGCCCCCGGCGAGCTGGCCTCCATCCAGGAGTTGGGCCTGCTCCTCACCTGGGAGCGGGCCTGGCGCCAGCAGGCCTACCTGGGCACCCAGGCCCGCTGGCTGCACGAGCAGCTGCAGGCCAGAGCCGTCGAACCCCTGCGCGCGCACCTGGCCCACTGGGCCGAACGCCTCGGGGCCCACCAGTCCTCCTCGGTCGACGTCGAGGTGCTGCGCCCGGGCCAGGAGCCGCGGCTGGCCGGCGAGATCGACCGCTACCGGGTGCGGGCCACCGCCGGGCTGGGGGTGCGCTGGATGCTGGGCGTGCACCCGAGGGGGCTGGCCGTGGTCGACGGTGCCTTCGTCCTCGAGCTGCTGCCCTCGGCCACCGGCCTGCGGGCCCGCGCCGTGCGCTGGGAGGAGGGCGCCGGCGGCACCGCCCGGCCCGTGGCCGCCCTCGGCCGCCTGGGGCGGGCCCCCGACGGGACCTGGCACCTGCGCTGGGACGACTCGTGAGCCCGGCCGGCGCGCCGCCGGCCCACGTGGCGCCCATGCTGGCCACCCTCGGGGCGTCACTGCCGCCCGACCAGGAGGGGCACACCTTCGAGTTCAAGTGGGACGGCATCCGGGCGGTGGCGCACTGGGACGGCTCCGCCCTGCGGCTGGAGACCCGCAACCTGCGCGACGTCACCGTGGCCTATCCCGAGCTCCAGGCCCTCGGGCCGTCGCTCGGCACGCAGCCGGCCGTGCTCGACGGGGAGATCGTGGCCCTCGACGCCGCCGGCGTCCCCAGCTTCCAGCGGCTCCAGGAGCGCATGCACGTGGGCGACGCCCGCACCGCCGCCCGGCGGGCCGAACGGGCGCCGGCCCGGCTGTTCCTCTTCGACGTGCTCCACCTGGGCGAGCGCTCCACGATGGACCTGCCCTGGACCGAGCGCCGGGCGGTGCTGGAGTCGCTGGCGCTGGCCGGGCCGTCGTGGGCCACGCCGCCGTCGTTCCCGGGGGAGGGCGACGCCACCCTGGCCGCCGCCCGGGCCCGGGGCCTCGAGGGCGTGGTGGCCAAGCGACTCGCCAGCCGCTACGTGCCCGGCGCCCGCTCCCGGGACTGGGTCAAGGTGAAGTTCGTCCTGCGGGACGAGTTCGTGGTGGGCGGCTGGCTCCCGGGGGAGGGCGGCCGCAGCGGCCGCATCGGCGCCCTGCTGCTCGGCCTGCCCGCCGCCGGCGGGGGGCTGGTGTTCGCGGGCGGGGTGGGCACCGGGTTCACCGGCGCCGAGCTGCGCCGGCTGAGCGACGAGCTGGCCCCCGACGTCCGCCCCTCCAGCCCGTTCACCACCCGCCTCCCCCGCCGCGACGCGGTCTTCGTCGAGCCCCGGCTGGTGGTCGACGTCGAGTACCGCCAGCGCACCGACGCCGGCATCCTGCGCCAGCCGTCCTACAAGGGCATCCGCCCCGACCTGTCGCCGGCCGACCTGCCCGTCCAGCCCGGCCCGGGTGCCGGCGGCGACTGACCGCCCCCGCCCCCTCGGGGCTCGACAAGCGCGTTGGCGGTGGGGACACTGTTGACTGGAGGGGACAGAGGGGCACGAGGTCCCACGAGGAGGTCGCACCCATGCCGAGGGCCATCTGGAGCGGGTCGATCAGCTTCGGGCTGGTCAACATCCCGATCAAGCTCTACAACGCGGTGGCGCGCAAGTCGGTGTCGTTCCACCAGATCGACGCCCGCACCGGGGCCCGGGTGAAGATGCGCCGGGTGTCGGCCGCCGACGGCACCGAGGTGCCCTACGAGCAGATCGTCAAGGGCTACGAGCTGTCGCCCGAGCACTACGTGCT
>JAHWJR010000125.1 GCA_019348335.1 Actinomycetota bacterium | reverse complement strand
GGGCGCCCAACAGGGCGACGACGAGGGCGAGGAGGCGTCCGTCACCGTGGGGGCCGACGAGGCCGAGACACCCGAACACCGCCGGCCCGAGAGGGGCTAGGGTCCCGTGATCGGTACCGGGGCGCGCACGGCGGGGATTTGCCGGGGTCGGCAGCCTCACTTAGGTTCTGCACGAACTTCACGACGGTGACGGTGGGAGTCGGGGGACAGCACGTGGACCCGCGGGAGCGGCGCGAAATCTACAACGGGGCCAGCGATGCCCTCGCCCGGGCGGTGGAGATCACCGTCACCCCGATCATCTTCGGGTTCCTGGGCTACCGCCTCGACCTGTGGCTCGGTACCCGGCCGGCGTTCACCGTCGCCCTCTCCACCTTCTGCCTGGGCTACCTGTCGTGGAAGCTCTGCGTCGCCTACTCGGCGGAGATGCAGGCGCACGAGGCCCGGCTCCTGGGCGCCGGTGACCGCGCCGCCCGGAGGCAGCGGGCGGCATGACCACCTCGCTGGCTCAGCCCGTCGCCGGGCCCGCGGTGGAGATCACCGTCGCTCGTGACCTGGCCCGGCGCGCCGTGCCGCTGGCGCCGGTGGCCATCGGGCTGTGCGCGATGTTCTGGGGCCTCCACGGCGCGCTCTCCAGCGCCTACGCCCTCGTGCTGGTGGTGGCCAACTTCGTCCTCGCCGCCGCGCTCATGACCTGGGCCGCCCGCATCTCCCTGGCCGTGATGCTGGGCACGGTGCTCGCCGGCTACATCGTCCGCCTGGCCGTGCTGACCCTGGCCGTCCTCGCCGTACGCCGAGCCGGCTGGGTCGAACTGGTCCCGCTCGGGCTCACCCTCGCGGTGGCCCATCTGACCCTCCTGGTGTGGGAGGCCCGCCATGTGTCCGCTTCCTTGGCCTTTCCAGGTCTGAAACCGAAGGGGTGATGATTCTGTCTTCGTTGCTCGCGCTGGAGTTCCCTCCGGTCAGCCACGTCACCGAGTGGCCCAACTTCATCGGTGACGGCCTGTTCGGGGTGAACAAGGTCGTCCTGTTGATGTGGATCTCCGTGGTCTTGGTGTTCGGCTTCTACTTCGTGGCGTCCCGCCAGCGCAAGCTCGTTCCCACCGGCGTGCAGAACGTCGCCGAGTCCATCATCGACTTCATACGCGAGAGCGTCGTGTTGCAGACCATGGGTCCCGAGGGCCTCAAGTACATGCCGCTGCTGGTGATGATGTTCACCTTCATCTTCGTGGGCAACCTCTGGGAGATCATCCCGGTCGCCCAGATGCCGGTGAACGGCCGCATCGCCCTTCCCGCCTACATGGGCGTGCTGGTGTGGGTGCTGTTCAACGCCATCGGCATCCGCAGTCAGGGGTTCTTCGGCTATTTCAAGTCGGTGCTGTTCCCACCCGGCGTCCCCAAGCTGCTCTACATCCTGGTCACGCCCATCGAGTTCGTCTCGACCCTCGTCGTGCGGCCCTTCTCGCTCGCCGTCCGTCTTTTCGCCAACATGCTCGCCGGGCACCTGCTGCTGGTGAGTTTCATCGTCATCACCGCCGCCGTGTTCAGCCTCGGCCCCCAGCTCGTCATCTGGCCCGTGTCGTTCGGGCTGCTCGTGGGCCTGTTCGGGTTCGAGCTGCTGGTGGCGGTGCTCCAGGCGTTCATCTTCACCATCCTCACCGCTGTCTACATCGCCGGTGCCATGCACCCCGAGCACTAGGAGGAAGTCCTTGTCAGTTGCGCTCGAACTCTTCGCTCAGCAAGGAGCGGACCCCACGGCCGGCCTCACCGCCATCGGGCGTGGCATCGTCTACGGCGCCGCCGCCATCGGCCCCGGCATCGGCATCGGCATCGTGGTGGGCAACGCCATCACCGCCATGGCCCGCCAACCCGAGGCCGCCGGCATGGTCCGCACGACCATGTTCCTGGGCATCGCCTTCACCGAGGCGCTGGCCCTGTTCGGGTTCGTCCTCTCGTTCATCGTCTCCGGATAGTGCCGGTGCGCACCCGCAGGCTCGCTGCCTCGCTGGCGCTGGCGCTGGCCGTCCTGCTCGGGTCTCCTGCCGCGGCGTACGCCGCCGAGGGCGGGGGCGAGGGCGGCGGTCCCGTCGACCACGCCGCCGAGGAGTGCATCAAGCTCCTCGAGGCGGGCTCCAAGATCGACGAGTGCCAAGAGGCGCCCAACCCCATCCTCCCGGAGGCCAACGAGCTCCTCTGGGGAGCCATCTCCTTCGTGGCCCTGCTGCTCCTGCTGTGGAAGTTCGCCTTCCCGCCGTTGAACAAGGCCCTCAGCGACCGCAGCGAGAAGATCCGCTCCAGTCTCGACGAGGCCGCCACGGTCCGCGAGGAGGCACAGACCATCCTGGCCGACTACCAGCGCCAGCTGGCCGATGCCAAGGGAGAGGCCGGGCGGATCATCGAGGAGGCGCGCTCGACGGCCGACTCGCTCAAGCGCGACCTCACCGCCCGGGCCGAGGCCGAGGCCGCTGAGCAGCGGGAGCGCAACGCCCAGCAGATCGCCGCCGAGCGTGACCGGGTCATGGCCGAGCTGCAGTCGCAGGTGGCGGGCATGGCCATCGAGCTGGCCGAGAAGGTCGTCGAGGGCAGCCTCGACCGTGAGGCCAACCTGCGACTCATCGAGAACTACATCAACAGCGTCGGGGGCAACGGCTCCACGCCGTCGGGCACCGGGACCCGTTCGGGCTCCTGATGGACGAGCAGCGCGTCGACGGCTACGCCACCGCCATGTTCGAGGTGGCCCGAGTGGAGGGCTCCCTCGACGAGGTGGAGGACGAGCTCTTCCGCTTCGCCCGGACCCTCGAGGGCAACGACCAGCTGCGGTCGGTGTTGACCGACGACGCCGTGCCCGCCGAGCGCCGGCGGGGCGTGGTGGGCGACCTGCTGGGTGACCGGGCGTCGCCGGTCACCGCCAACCTGGTGTCCCTCGTGGTGGGAGCCGGGCGGGCGCGGGAGCTGCCCGCCATCATCGACCGGCTCGTCCAGCGAGCGGCGGCCGAGCACGACAAGGTGGTCGCCGAAGTGCGCTCCGCCGTGGCCCTCGACGACGACCAGCGCAAGCGGCTGGCCGAGGCGCTGGGCCGGGCCACGGGGAAGTCGGTCGAGGTCAAGGTGGTCGTCGATCCCTCGGTGCTGGGCGGCCTGGTGGCCCGGGTGGGGGACACGGTCATCGACGGTACGGTCCGGACCCGGCTGGACCAGCTGCGAGAGACGATCAGGTAGCACCTCGATCTCCGCCGGACAGGGGTTCGGCGCCAAGGAGGAACATGGCCGAGTTGACCATCAACGCCGATGACATCGCCGCCGCGCTGCGCCGGCACCTCGAGGGCTACTCGCCCTCGACCGAGAAGGCCCAGGTCGGCCGCATCACCGAGGTGGGTGACGGCATCGCCCGTCTCCAGGGTCTTCCTGGCGCCGCCGTCAACGAGCTCTTGGAGTTCGAGGACGGCACCATCGGCCTGGCCCTGAACCTCGAGGAGGACTCGATCGGCGCCGTGGTCCTGGGCGAGGTCGGCAACATCGAGGAGGGCCAGACGGTCAAGGCCACCGGCAACATCCTCCAGGTGGCGGTGGGCGACGCCCTGCTGGGCCGGGCGGTGAGCGCCCTCGGCCAGCCGGTCGACGGGAAGGGCCCGCTGAACGCCGACGCCACCCGGCGCATGGAGGTGCAGGCCCCCGGCATCACCGGCCGCCAACCGGTCCACGAGCCGCTGCAGACCGGCATCAAGGCCATCGACACCATGACGCCCATCGGGCGGGGCCAGCGTGAGCTCATCATCGGCGACCGCAAGACGGGCAAGACGACCATCGCCGTCGACACCATCATCAACCAGCGCGGCCTGGGAGTGAAGTGCGTCTACGTGGGCATCGGCCAGAAGGCCAGCACCATCGCCCAGACGGTGGCCACGCTCGAGGAGCACGGCGCCATGGACTACACCGTGGTGGTCGTGGCTCCCGCCTCTGAGCCGGCCCCGTTCAAGTACCTGGCTCCCTACGCCGGCTGCGCCATGGGCCAGCACTGGATGGACAACGGCGAGCATGCCCTCGTCGTCTACGACGACCTGTCCAAGCAGGCCGAGGCCTACCGCCAGATCTCGCTGCTGCTGCGGCGCCCGCCGGGCCGCGAGGCCTACCCGGGCGATGTCTTCTACCTGCACAGCCGCCTGCTCGAGCGGGCGGCCAAGCTCTCCGACGACCTCGGTGCCGGTTCGCTCACTGCGCTTCCCATCGTCGAGACGAAGGCGGGTGACGTCTCCGCCTACATCCCCACCAACGTGATCTCCATCACCGACGGCCAGGTGTACCTCAAGGAGGAACTGTTCAAGTCCGGGGTGCGGCCGGCCATCGACGTGGGCATCTCGGTCTCTCGGGTCGGTTCCGCGGCCCAGATCAAGGCCATGAAGACGGCGGTGGGCACGCTCAAGGGCGACCTCGCCCAGTTCCGCGAGTTGGAGTCGTTCGCCACCTTCGGCTCCGAGCTCGACAAGGTGTCCCAGGCCCAGCTCGACCGGGGATACCGGCTCACCGAGTTGCTCAAGCAGGGTCTCAACTCCCCGATGCCGGTGCAGGAGCAGGTGGTCTCGCTCTACGCCGGCACCCGGGGGTACCTCGACAACGTGCCGGTGGACGATGTCCGCCGGTTCGAGTCCGAGCTGATCGAGTGGTTCCGCACCCGGCACTCCGACCTGCTCGACAGCATCGTCAAGGACGGGAAGATCTCCGACGAGGAGGCCCTGGAGAAGGGGATCAAGACCTTCGCCGAGCAGTTCACCACCTCTGGCGAGGAGGAGGCCCCCGAGGAGCCCGAGCCCCAGGAGCAGGGCGAGGAGCAGCGCCGGCGGGCCGGTGGCCGGGAAGAGGGGATCCTCCCCGAGGAAGAGATCTCCCGCGACGAGGAGTCGTGACCATGGCGGTCGAGACGGGGGGCGCCTGACATGCCCGGCGCCCAGGAGCGGGCGCTCCGCCGACGGACCAAGAGCGTCCAGTCGACCAAGAAGATCACCCGGGCCATGGAGCTCATCGCCGCCACCCGGGTGGTCAAGGCCCAGCAGCGGGCCATGGACGCCCGGCCCTACAGCGAGCAGATCACCGCGGTCATCCAACACCTGGCCGAGGCCGGCGCCGGCCAGGAGCACCCGCTGCTGCGCCAGGCCGAGTCGGTCGACAAGGTCGCCTTCGTGGTCATCACCTCTGACCGGGGCCTGGCCGGCGCCTACAACACCTCGGTGATCCGCGCCGCCGAGCGCGAGCTCATGGCCGCCCAGTCGGAGGGCGCCGACTACTCCCTCGTCCTGGTCGGCAAGAAGGCCGCCGCCTACTTCGGCTTCCGGAACTACCGCATCGACGCTTCCTTCACCGGCATGAGCGACTTCCCCCGGTACGAGGACGCCCGCCAGGTGGCCGAGGTGGTCATCGACGCCTTCGTCGACGGCGACGTCGACCAAGTGCGGCTGGTCTACACCCGCTTCCTGTCCATGGCCTCCCAGCGGGTGGTCGTCCGGCGCTTCATGCCCCTGCAGGCCGTGCCCGCCGAGAGTGGCGACGGCGGACCGACCGCCGACTACGAGCACGAGCCCAACCCCGGGGTGATCTTCGACCGGCTTCTTCCTCGCTACGCCGAGGCCCGGCTCTACGCCGCCATGCTCGACGCCGCCGCCTCCGAGCACGCCTCCCGGCAGCGGGCCATGAAGTCCGCCACCGACAACGCCGAGGAGCTCATCACCAAGCTCAACCGGGAGATGAACCGGGCCCGCCAGGGCTCCGTCACCACCGAGATCTCCGAGATCGTGGGCGGGGCCGAGGCCATGTCCCAGA
>JAHWJR010000014.1 GCA_019348335.1 Actinomycetota bacterium | reverse complement strand
TCACCGCCGAAGAGGCCCAGGAGTACGGCCAGATCGACCACGTGATCTCCAAGCGAGGCGAGTCCGGAAGCTGACCCCTCACCGCTCTTTGTCGGATGACCCACCCTGGCGGGGGGTGAGCCGACAAAGAAGGCGAGGGTCGGGCCCGTCACAGGGGCTCGTCATACTGAAGCCCGTGAACGTGGTGGACGGGTCGCTGGTGCTCAGCCCCAGCGACCTGGTCGACTTCCTGGCCTGCGGGCACCTCACCCGGCTCGAGCGCCAGGTGGCGGCGGGCCAGCTGGCCCGACCGGAGCACGACGACCCCGAGGGCGAGGTGCTCCGTCGCCGGGGCGACGAGCACGAGCGGTCGGAGTTGGCCCGCCTCGCCGCCGAGGGACGCAGCGTCGTGCGCATCGGGCGCGCCGGTCCGGCGGGCGACCAGCTCCGGGCGGCTGCGGCGGCGACCGCCCGGGCGATGCGCGCCGGCGCCGAGGTGGTCTACCAGGCCACCTTCTTCGACGGGCGCTGGCGTGGGCACGCCGACTTCCTCGTGCGCGTCGGCACCCCCAGCCATCTGGGCCCGTGGAGCTACGAGGTGGTCGACACCAAGCTCGCTCGCCGGCCCACGCCCGAAGCGCTGCTGCAGCTGTGCGCCTACAGCGAGCAGGTCGCCCGCATCCAGGGCACCTGGCCCGAGGCGATGGTGGTCGTCACCGGCGACGGCGAGCACCACCGGCACCGGGTGGCCGACGCTCTGGCCTACTACCGGGTCGCCATGCAGCGCCTCGAGCGTGCGGTCGACGCGACGGGGCCGGCGCCATACCCCGATCGGGTGAAGCGCTGCGAGCGCTGCGCGTGGGCTCGGCGCTGCGACGCGCGCCGCCGGCGCGACGACCACCTCTCGCTCGTTGCCGGCATGCGCGGTGACCTCGCCGCCAAGCTCGCCCGGGCCGGCGTGGGCACGGTGGCCGACCTGGCGGCGCTGGCGCCGGGTTCGCCGGTGCCCGGCCTGGGCCAGGCCAGCCTCGACCGCCTGGGTGAGCAGGCCCGGCTCCAGAAGGCGCAGGAGGCCGACGGGCGGGTGCGCCACCGCCTCCGCCTACCGCCGGAGGACGACCGCGGCCTGGCGCTGCTGCCCTCGCCGTCGCCCGGCGACCTGTTCTTCGACATCGAGGGCGACCCATGGGCCGGCGACGGCGGGCTCGAGTACCTCTTCGGGGTGGTCGGGCGCGCGTCGGGCGGCGGTCCGCCGGCGTACACCGGGTTCTGGGCCCACTCGCCGCCTGAGGAGAAGGCCGCCTTCGAAGCCTTCGTCGACCTCGTGGTGGCCGGTCTGGCTGACGACCCCGACCTGCACGTCTACCACTACGCGCCCTACGAGGTGACCGCCCTCAAGAAGCTGATGAGCCGCTACGCCACCCGGGAGGCCGAGGTCGACCGGCTGCTGCGGGGGCAGGTGTTCGTCGACCTCTACCGGGTGGTGCGCCAGGGGGTGCTCGTGTCCCAGGAGGGCTACGGGCTCAAGAAGCTGGAGCCGCTCTACCTCGATCCTCGGGAGGGGGAGATCACCGACGGCGGTTCGAGCATCGTGGCCTACGAGCAGTGGCTGGCCTCGCCCCGGCCCTCGATCCTGGAGGCCATCCGGGCCTACAACGAGGACGATTGCCGCTCGACCCTGGCCCTGCGTGACTGGCTCGAGGACCGGCGGTCCGAACTGGAGGCGCTCGACGGCCGCCAGCTCTCCCGGCCGCTCCCGGTCACCGGGGCACCGTCCGCCTCGCTCGCCGAGGCGGACGAGCGCACGGCGGCCCTGGCGGCCAGGCTCACCGCCGGCCTCCCCGACGACCGCACCGGCGACGACGCCGAACAGCGGGCCAGGCGCCTCTTGTCCGACGTCCTGGACTGGCACCGGCGTGAGGCCAGGTCCGAGTGGTGGGCATGGTTCGACCGGCTGGCCGGCTCCGACGACGAGCTGACCGACGACCACGAGTCGCTCGCCCCGCTGGCCTACGAGGGCATGGTGGGGGAGATCGACCGGTCGTGCGTCCACCGCTACCGGTTCGAGCCCCAGGAGCACAAGGTCCGGGTGGGTGACCACCCCGTCGACCCCCGCACCGGGAAGCCGGCCGGCGAGGTGTGGGCCCTCGACCCGTCCGCCGGCACGGTCGACCTCAAGCGGGGCAAGGGCTCTGCCGCGCCGCACCCGCGGGCCCTGGTGCCGGCGCCGCCGCTCGGCACCACGTTGCTGCGCCAGGCGGTTGCCCGAGTAGGGGAGGCCGTCGCTCGTGCCGGCGCCGGTGGTGGCCCCATCCGCCCGCCGGGTGGTCACGGCGTGGCGCTCGATCTCCTGGCCGGTCGGTCGCCGGCCATCGCCGGCCACCCTCCGGGCCAGCCACTCCAGCAACCGGGCGAAGCGTCCGTGGACGCAGCCCGCCGGCTGGTGCCCCGCCTGGCCGGCGGCTACCTGCCCGTGCAGGGGCCGCCGGGCTCGGGCAAGACCTTCACCGCCGCCGCCGTCATCGTCGATGCCGTCCGCAACGGGCGGCGCGTGGGCGTGAGCGCCCCCAGCCACCATGCCGTGGCCAACTTGCTCGACGCCGTGTGCGAGCGGAGCGGGGCCGAAGGGGCCGGGGTGCGCGTGCTGCAGCGCACCAGCGGCGGGGGCCGCGCCTGCGCTCCCCTGGCCGAGACGGCCGGCGACAACGGCCGGGTCCTCGCCGCCCTCGACGCCGGCGAGGTCGACGTGGTGGGCGGGACCCCGTGGTTGTTCGCCCGGGACGAGCTGGCCGGCGCCTTCGACCTCCTCGTGGTCGACGAGGCCGGGCAGTTCCCGCTGGCCAATGCCGTGGCCGTGGCCGCCGCCGCCGACAACCTGGTGCTCCTGGGCGACCCCCAGCAGCTGCCGCAACCGTCGCGGGGCATCCACCCCCCGGGCGCCGGCGCCTCGGCCCTGGGCCATGTGCTGGGCGACGACGACACCCTCCCGCCCGAGCGGGGGCTGTTCTTGTCCCGCAGCTTCCGCATGCACCCGACGGTGTGCCGCTTCGTGTCCGAGATCGCCTACGGAGGCAGGCTCGGGGCCGATCCCGCCTGCGAGCACCAACTGGTGGGCGAGGGCCCAGTGGTGGCCGGCGCCGGCCTGCGGTGGCTCCCCGTCACCGCCACCGGCAACCGCACCCGCTCCCCCGAGGAGGCGGCGGCGGTGGCCGGCGTGGTGAGGGCACTGCTCGGACGGCCCTCCACCGACTGCCACGGTCACCGGCGCCCGCTCACCGTCGCCGACGTGCTGGTGATCGCCCCCTACAACGCCCAGGTGGCCGAGCTGGAGTCGGTGCTGCCGGCCGGCGCCCGGGTGGGCACGGTCGACCGCTTCCAGGGGCAGGAGGCGCCCGTCGTCGTCTACTCCATGGCCAGCTCCTCGGCCGACGACGTGCCCCGGGGGATCGACTTCCTCTTCAGCCTCAACCGCCTCAACGTGGCGGTGTCCCGGGCCCGCACGCTCGCCGTGTTGGTGTGCAACCCGGCGCTGCTCCACACCCGCTGCCACCGCGTCGAGCAGCTCCGGCTGGTCAACGCCCTGTGCCGCTTCGCCGAGTCGGCCGAGCGCGTCGACGCCGTGGCCGCCTCGGTGTGACCGATCGCGGCTCACCTGGGGAGCCGGCGGGTGTCGGCGCTAGGTTGCTCGCATGGCGCAGAACGTGGCCCAGAAGCTGATCTCGTCCCACCTCGTCGAGGGCAGCGTCGCCCAGGGCGAGGAGATCGGCATCCGCATCGACCAGACGCTGACCCAGGACGCCACCGGCACCATGGTCATGCTCGAGCTGGAGGCCATGGAACTGCCCCGAGTCCGTACCGAGGTCTCGGTCCAGTACGTCGACCACAACCTCCTCCAGGCCGATTACAAGAACGCCGACGACCACCTGTTCCTGCGCAGCGCGGCCCAGCGTTTCGGGCTGTGGTACTCCAAGCCCGGCAACGGGGTCAGCCACCCGGTGCACCAGCAGCGCTTCGGCGTGCCGGGCAAGACCATGCTGGGCTCCGACAGCCACACCCCGGCGGCGGGGGCCATCGGGATGCTCGCCATCGGCGCCGGCGGGCTCGAAGTGGCCATGGCCATGGCCGGCGAGCCCCTTTACACCAAGATGCCGGCGATCTGGGGCGTGCGCCTGGTCGGCGAGCTGCCTGAATGGGTCAGCGCCAAGGACGTCATCCTGGAGATGCTGCGTCGCCACGGGGTCAAGGGCGGCGTGGGCAAGATCCTCGAGTACCACGGGCCCGGGCTCGAGGGCCTGAGCGCCATGGACCGCCACGTCATCGCCAACATGGGGGCCGAGCTCGGCGCCACCACCACGGTCTTCCCGAGCGACGCCGAGGTCCGCCGCTTCCTCGAGTCCGAGGAGCGGGGCGGCGACTGGGTGGAGCTGGTGGCCGACCCCGGCGCCGGCTACGACCTGGAGGAGGAGATCGACCTCTCCACCCTCGAGCCGCTCATCGCCAAGCCGTCCAGCCCCGGCAACGTGGTGCCGGTCCGGGAGGTCGCCGGGCTGGAGATCTACCAGACGGTGTTGGGCTCCTCGGCCAACCCCGGCCTGCGCGACCTGGCCGTGCCGGCGATGATGGTCAAGGGCCGCCAGACCCACGACCGGGTGAGCTTCGACATCAACCCCGCCTCTCGCCAGACCCTGGAGACCCTGGCCAGCGAGGGCTATCTGCTCGACCTCATCGCTGCCGGCGGCCGCATCCACCAGTCGGGCTGCATGGGGTGCATCGGCATGGGGCAGGCGCCGGCGACCAACGAGATCAGCCTGCGCACCATGCCCCGGAACTTCCCCGGTCGCTCCGGCACCAAGGAGGACAAGGTCTACCTCTGCAGCCCCGAGACGGCGACCGCCTCGGCGCTCACCGGCGTCATCACCGATCCGCGGACCCTCGACATGCCCTATCCGCGATTTCGCCTGCCGGCCAAGAGCTACGTCAACACCGCCATGCTGGTGCCGCCCCTGCCGGGCGACGACAACCGCTCGGTCGAGTTGGTGAAGGGGCCCAACATCGCCTCACTGCCCGAGTTCGACGTGCTGACCGACCACATCACCGGGCCCGTCCTGCTGAAGATGGGCGACGACGTCTCGACCGACGAGATCCTTCCGGCCGGGGCTCAGGTGCTGCCGTTCCGCAGCAACATCCCCCGCATCGCCGACTTCGCCTTCTGGCAGGTCGACGACAGCTACAGCGACCGGGCCCTGGCGGTCAAGGACACCGGCGGGCACCTCCTCGTGGCCGGCCACAACTACGGCCAGGGCTCGAGCCGGGAGCACGCCGTGCTGGCGCCCCGCTACCTGGGGCTGCGGGCGGTGATCGCCCGGTCCTTCGCCCGCATCCACTGGCAGAACCTGGTCAACTTCGGCGTGCTGCCGCTGACCTTCATCGAGTCCTCCGACTACGACTCGGTGGAGGCCGGCGACGAGCTCCACCTGGAAGAGGTGGCCGAGCGGGTCCGCGGCGGGCTCGACCTCACGATCGAGAACCGGACCAAGGGCACGTCGTTCGCCGTGGAGCACGCCCTGTCACCTCGCCAGGTCGAGGTGATGCTGGCCGGCTCCCTCATCACGCTGCACCGCCGGCGGGTCGCCCCCGCCGCCCCCGCGACCTCCTGAGGCGCTGCGCCTGGCACGGTGGCGGCTGCACCGCCACCGCCTCAGGCGGCTGAGCCCGCTCGCTGCGAGTAGGCGGCTTCGGCCCGCTCGCGCAGGTCGGCCACGGCGTGCTTGAGGCCCTCGGGGTCCTTGTAGAGGGCGCTGCCGGCCACGAGGATGTTGGCGCCGGCGCCGGCCGCCCCGGCGATGGTCTTCGGGCTGATGCCGCCGTCGACCTCGATGTCGACGGCGTGCCCGCTGGCAGCGATCATCTCGGCGACCTGGGCAACCTTGGGCTCCATGGAGGCGATGTAGGCCTGGCCGCCGAAGCCCGGGTTGACGGTCATGACCAGCACCATGTCGACCAGGTCGAGGACGTCGCGCACGGCCTCGGCCGGCGTCGAGGGGTTGAGGGCCACGGCCGCCTTCCCCCCACAGTCCGCCACCATGGTGAGGGCTCGGTGCAGGTGGATCGTCGACTCGGCATGGAGGATGACCAGCTCGCAGCCGGCCTCGACGTAGCGGTGGAGCAGCTCCTCGGGGTGCTCGACCATCAGGTGGGCCTCGAACGGGACCGACACGTGGGGCCGGACGGCGGCGATCACGTCGGGGCCGAAGGTGAGGTTGGGCACGAAGCGCCCGTCCATGACGTCCCACTGGATGCGGTCGACCCCAGCTTCCTCGAGCGCCACCGCCTCCTCACCCAGGCGGGAGAAGTCGGCAGGGAGCACGGACGGGACGATCTCGACAGTGGCCATGGCCAAATCATAGGCACCACCGCGGCTAGCCTCGGGCCGGCGCTCGGCAGGCGGACCGCGGGCCTCATCCAGGAGGTACGGCGGTGGCGAACACTGAGGACATGGCCGCTGCCCGCGATCTGACCCTCTCGAGCGATGCCGCCCTGGTCGTGGCCATCGGGCGTTGGCGCGAGGATGCACTGGCCGAGGCCTACCGCCGCCACGCCGGGGCGGTCTACGCCCTGGCTCGGCGCCTGCTGAACGATCCCACGCTCGCCGAGGAGGTCGTGCAGGAGGTGTTCCTGCGCATCTGGGACTCGCCGGAGAAGTTCGACCCAGAGCGCGGCTCCCTCCGGTCGTACCTGCTGGCTCAGTGCCACGGGCGTTCGGTCGACCTCATCCGCTCGGAGCAGTCCCGGCGCAACCGGGAGCTGAAGGACCACCGCCAGCAGGCCGAGGCCGGCTACGACATCGAGCACGAGGTCTGGGACCTGACCGTGGCCGAGCACGTGCGGGACGCCATCACCGGGCTCCCCACCGAGGAGCGGCGAGCCATCGAGCTGGCCTACCTCGGCGGCCACACCTACCGGGAGGTCGCGGTCCTCCTCGACCAACCCGAGGGTACGGTGAAGAGCCGGATCCGAGCTGGCCTCCGGCGCATGCGGGGCGGACTCGCCGAAGCCGGGGTGGGTGCCCAGTGATGACTGCTGCACCGCGTCACGCCGAGATCGAGGACCTGCTGGGCGCCTACGCCCTTGACTCGGTGGAGCCGGCCGAGCGCGAGCTCGTCGACCAGCACCTGTCCAGCTGTGCCAAGTGCCGGGCCGAGGTCGCCGAGCACCGTGAGGTTGCCGCCCTCCTCGCCCACTCCGGAGCGCCGGCGCCCGAGGGCCTGTGGGACCGCATCGCCGGGGCCTTGGAGGACGGAGAGCCTCCCGACCTGCAGTTGCGCCCGGTGCTGCCGTTCGCCGGACGGCCTGCACCCGCCCCGGCGTCCCGGTGGCGGCAGGGCTCCTGGGGTACCCGGGCCGCGGGCATGGTCCTGGCCGCCGCCGCCGCCGTCATCGCCGTCATGGGCGTGCAGCTCGTCGACCAGGACCGCCGGCTCGACCAGATGAGCGCCCTGCTCGAGCTCGACGCGCTCGACCGCGCCTACCAGGCTGCGGTCTCCATGCCCGGCTCCGAGGTGGTCGAGGTGACGTCGTTCGACGGCTCGCTCGCCAGCCAGGCAGTGATCACCGACGACGGGTCGGCGTACCTCCAGGCCTCGACCCTGCCGCCGCTGCCGGACGGCCGCACCTACCAGCTGTGGGGTGACGTGGGTGACCGAGCCGTGTCGCTCGGCGTCCTCGGCGCCGACCCCAAGGTGGTCCGCTTCGAGGTGTCGGAGCAGTTCCTCGGGCTGGCCCTCACCGAGGAGGAGGAGCCGGGAGTCACCGTCACCCAACAGCCGATCCTGGCCTACGGGCCGCTCCACGACGACTGACCGCTGACGGCTGCTCGTTCGCCAGGCGCCTGCGGAGCGTGCGTTCGCGGTGGGCGGAGGTCCGCAGCACTGTCCCGGCATAGGGCACTCCGCCTCGGAGTACGCGTAGCGCCAACGCCGCCCAGATGCACAGTCCCCGCTCGAGGAGCCACACCGGCGCCAGCCACGAGCACGACGCCGGGAAGACGGCGGCGCCACCGTTGCGCCGGCGCCCCACCTCGGCAGCGGCGACGACTGCGGTGGCCCCCACGGCGAGGTTGCGAGCCCGACCCTGCGCCGCCTCGGAGATGACAACGGGCAGCAAAGCGAGCTCGCCGGCAAGGCGTACCGGCATGGCGAGGTCGTCGTAGGCCTGACGGACGCGCTGCGACCAGAAGTGGCGAGCCGTCGACGGCAGGCGACGGACGTGGAGGTCGGGGGCGCTCACCGCTCGCCCGCCCACGGCCCGGATGGTGCGGATGAGCTCGAGATTCTCGAACAGCACGTCACCGTCGTAGCCCCCGGCCGCCAGGAACATCGACCGGCGCAGGGCAAGGGTGCCGGGATAGTCGATGCCCGCTGCTCGGTTGACCAGCGTCCGGGCGGTGTCCCAGCGGGCGTGCCACGGCAGCGGGTCGAAGTAGTTCTGAGGGCATACCAGGTCGGCGAGATCGAGCATGCAGGCCACGCGTTCGAGGTCGTGGCGGGTCCAGCGGACATCGTCGTCGGCGATCACCACCCTCTCGTGGCCGGCGGCCCGGATGCCGGTGATGACGCCGTTGACCTTGCCGTAGCGCCCGGTCAGGTCGGCGTCGACGGGCACGTGGCGCACCGCCGCCCCCCAACGCCGGTGGTGGGCGGAGAACAGCTCCGGCGCCGACCCGTCGACCACGACGACCTCCACCTGCTTCGACAGCCAACAGAGGTACGCGTCGAGCTCGTCGTCATCGGCCGGCTGCCACCGACGGATAGGGAGGACGTAGGTGAGGGAGAGGGCCGGCGCCGGCCCGCCGGTCACCCCGCCGGGCAGGGGGCCACCGCCGGAAGGGGAGCCAGCAGGGAGGTCTCGCCGACCGCCCAGCGGTCGAGGATATGAGAGGCGAAGCGGCGTTCGACGGCCATCAGCGCGGTCGCTCCGAAGGCGATGTCAGGCGCCAGGGCCGGCTCGGTGGCGGCCAGCCCGCCGGCCAGACGGGAGACGGCCACCTTCTCGTGCACGGCGTCGGCTTGGACGTGCACGTCGTAGAAGCGCCGGCCCTCGGAGCCCACACCCACCCGGGCCAGACCCTCGGCGTAGCGGGTCATGGGCGTGACCGAGGTCATCTCGAACACCGCCAAGTGGCCGACCAGGGCACCGCGCCAGCGGCGGTGCAGCCCGAACAGGGAGATGAGGTTGGTGGTCGCCAGGGTGACCCCTGGGATCAGGTCGAGGTAGGCGCCGTAGGTGCTGTCGAGGCCGAGAGCCTCCATCGCCGTGGCCCACAGCTCGGCATGGGCCTGTCCCTCCACGCCGTGGCCGTACTCGTCGCACTGGATCTCGACCATCGCCGACTTTGCCGCTCCCCACAGGCGCGGGAGCGCCCAGCTGTGCGGGTCGGCCTCCTTGAGCTGGTAGGCGGAGCGGTGCACGGCCAACTCCCGCAGCTCAGCCAGATCGGCGCGGTCACGAGCATGGGCCGAGAGGGACGGCCCACCACCTTCGGCGATGAGCCGGTGCAACTCCGAGCCGATGTCGTCGGGCCGGCGGACGGGGCCGACCTCGTCGCGCACGCGGTCCTCGAAGGCACGTTCAAGGCGCTGACGAAACGCCAGCAAGGACGGCTCCCACTCCCAGGATTCGTGCACGCCGGCCATGGCCCGGTAGTGCAGTTCGTAACAGCAGTAGAGCGCGAGCTGGCTGTCGTCATCGACGAGCGGGTCGTCCTCGGCCACCGGCGCGGCAGGAAGTTGGTGCGGTGGCCGCTGCAGATGCTCGAGCAGGTAGGCGCTGAGCGGCCCTCGGGGTGAGGGCATGAGCGCGACGAGAGCCGGTACGTGGGCGTCGAGAGTCACGGCGGCAATCCTTCCCCGCCTTCTCGGCGCTCATGGCTGTGGGCATCGGGTGAGCTCGCCGGATGGGCGTGCTTCAGGGTTCACATGATCGCGTATCTTGCGGAGCAGTTCCTTCAGTTGCGACCGCTCCGACTCGGACAGCACGCCGGTGAGGTGCTCCTCGAGGTGGACCAGGTGGACGGGCACCGCCGTCCGCACCCGACGGAGCCCCTCGTCGGTGAGCACGGCGAAGGCTCCTCGGCGGTCGCTCGGGCAGGCGGTGCGTTCGATCAGCCTGACCTCCTCGAGCCGGTCGACGGCGCGGGTCAGACCGCTGGGGGTGAGCACCGTCTGCGCCGCCAGCTCCGCCATGCGCAGACGGTGGTCGGGAGAGCGGGCCAGGCGGATGAGCAGGTCGAACCACTGCAGGGACAGGCCGCACTCGTCCTCGAGCCGCCGCCCCAGCTGGGCGCGCAAGCCGACGGAGCTCTCGATGAGGAGCCCGGCGAGCGTCAGTCGGTCGTCGTCGAGTGGATCGTGCATCGCTGTCGAACTTACGGGTAGTTAGTTGTTTCGGCAAGGAATTCGGGTAGAGTACTTGCACACGCAACTACGACCTCGACACAAGGAGACCCAACCATGGCCCAGACGAACGTCACTGAGCTGACCCGCACGGTCGACGGCCTCGCTCTGCCGACTCCTGGGACCTTCGAGCTCGACCCGTCCCACAGCCACGTCGGGTTCTCCGTGCGCCACATGATGGGGAAGGTCCGGGGTCGGTTCGCCTCGTTCTCCGGCACGGTGACCATCGCCGAGGACCCGGTCGCGTCGTCGGTCGACGTGACCATCGACGTTGGCAGCATCGACACCCGCGACGAGCAGCGCGACGGTCACCTGCGCTCGCCGGACTTCTTCGACGCCGAGTCGCACCCGAAGATGACGTACCGCTCGACGGGGCTCACCTCGAAGGGCGAGGGGCGCTACCGCGCGGAGGGTGATCTCACCATCAAGGGGGTGGCCCGGCCTGTGCCGCTCGACCTGACCTTCGAGGGCGTGGGTGTCGATCCGTGGGGCAACCAGCGGTCGGGATTCTCCGCCACCGCCGAGATCGACCGGGAGGAGTTCGGCCTCACCTGGAACCAGGCGCTCGAGACCGGCGGCGTGCTGGTTGGCAAGAAGGTGAGGATCGACATCGAGGCCCAGACCGTACGCCAGAGCTGACGCTCAGCCGTTCCACCGACGCGCCCCCGGCGGACCCGCCCCGCCGGGGGCGCGTCGCGCCCGGCCCACTGGTCAGACCGGTTGGGCCTGCTCGACTTCGACCACCTCCTGCTCGTCGGCGGACTCCTGCATCCATTCCGACTTCCAGCCGAACCAGCGCCGGGGGCCCCGAGGCCTCTGCTGGCCGTGCTTGCGCACGATCAACATCGGCGTGGAGGACCGCTCCGCCACCAACTGGCGCAGGTGGCCCAATGAGTCAGTGTCGTCCACCCAGTGGTCGCTCACCCCGAGTACGACCAGATCGGCGTGGCGGGCGGCTTCGATGGTGCCCTCCACCACATCGCCGGACAACGCCGTCGTGGTCGCCGTGACCCCCTTGCGCTCGTAGCTGGCGGCGGCGGCAGCAGCCGCGCCGTGGACTCGCTCGGTCCGGGCGTCGCTGAGCAGGCGCAGCCGGGCCCGTGACGTCGAGGCGAGGTGGACGGCGAGGTCGAGGGCCAGGCTTTCGTGGTACCCGCCCCCGTAGGGAACCAGGACCTCTGCGCTGCCCCGCAGCATGGTGCCCCGTCCCAGGGTGTCGACGAGGACGGCCACGTCCACGTCGGCGTGGCGCATGACCTCGCCGATGCTCCCGGCCAGCAGGCGACTGCCGTACACCGGCTTTCGCCACGACATCAGCACCAGATCCGGCCGGCGGTCCTCTGCCACCTGAACGAGCGTCTGACCCACCGAGTCCGTGGGCACGACCAGCGGGACGGCGCGGGCTCCACCTCCCTCGACGAACTGGATCACGGGGCGCAGGGCCCGCACCACCCGCTCGGTATCGAGATCCTGGGAGAGCGCCAGGGACCCGAAGATGGTCTCGGGCAATTGCAGCGTGCGTACCAGCACCAGTTCGACTCGCTGATGCTGACGGGGAGCGAGGCTGAGGGCGGTGTGCACCAGTTCGTAGGCGCTGTCGAGGTTGGGCAGGTGGACCAGGACCCGCCACGTCTCCTCGTCCTCGTCCTCCTCCTCGTCGTCATCGCCCCCCGATTCCTTGGCCACCATCCGCTCCTGGGCGTCGCGGGGGTACACCAGGTCGAGCACCGGCACGGTCATGAAGGTCGTGACCAGCGCCATGATCACGAGGATGGCGAACAGCGAGGGAGGAATCACCCCGAGGTCGAGCCCGATGTTGAGGATGACCAACTCGGTGAGGCCCCGGCAGTTCATGAGCGTTCCCAGGGCCATCGATTCCCGCCACCCGAGCCCGACGTAGCGGGCCGCCAGCGTGCTGCCACCCCACTTGCCGGCAATGGCGACGAGCACGACCAGCAGCGTGAACAGCCACAGCTGCGGGTCGGTACCGATCAGGCCGATCTCCGTCCGCAGTCCGCTGAAGGCGAAGAACAGCGGGAGCAGGAAGATCACCGAGAAGTCCTCGAGCTTGGCGGTCAGCGCGTGGACGAACGGGGAGTCGTGGGGCAGGATCGCCCCGAACAGGAACGCGCCGAAGATGGCATGGATCCCGAGGCGGTCGGTGGCCAGGGCGCTCAGCAGCAGTCCCGCCAGGATGAGGGCGAACAGCGTGCCGGGGAGCCCGGCGTCCTGGCGGTGGGCGACCCGGGCCAGGAAGGGCCGGACGGCGAGGATCATGACCGCCACGAACACCATCGACAGGGCGATGGTCACAAAGGCGCTGGCCAGGCCTTCCGCTGCTGCGACCGCCACCACGATGGCGAGCAGCGACCAGGCGGTGATGTCGTCGACCGCGGCACAGGTGATGGTGACCGCCCCCAGGCGGGTCCGGTTCAGGCCCCGCTCGGTGAGGATGCGGGCCAGCACGGGAAAGGCGGTCACGCTCATCGAGGCCCCGAGGAAGAGGGAGAAGGAGACGAAGTCGCCTTGAGCCGAGCCCAGGTCCGAGAAGATGGCGAGGGCCAGGACCACGCCGCTGAGGAAGGGGACCACGATGCTCACGTGGCTCACCATCGCTGCCGCGTGTCCCCGACCCCGGATGAGGCGGACGTCGAGCTCGACCCCGATCAGGAACATGAACAGCACCAGCCCGATCTGGGCCAGGATCTCGATGAAGGGCAGCACCTCGGCCCCGAAGAGGAACTCCGTCGCCCCTGGCCACAGCGCTCCGAGAAGTGAGGGCCCGAGGACGATCCCCGCCGCGATCTCCCCCACCACCTGGGGCTGGCCGTAGCGGCGGAACAAGCTGCCGAGCAGGCGGGCGGCGAGGATGACGACCGCCGTTGCCAGCAGCAGCTTCCACAGCACCTCGTGGGTGTCGATCAACTCCTCGCCCCCCGCTGGCTCCGAGCCGGTGGGCTCCGGGGCCCGCAGGCTCGACCCGGCGCGAAGCACCAGGCTCAGCAGAGCCAGGCCGGTGAGGATGACGATGCCGTAGATCGCCGCCATCTTCCCGTGGCTCTGATTGCCGAACCGATCGGCCCCCTCGGCGTCGGACCGGGTCGCCTCCTCTCCCGACGTGTCGGGCATCTGTCCCTTGGTCTGGTCGGTGGTCTCCGAGTTCACGATGATGCTCCAGTCGCTCGAGCTGCTGACGCGTTGTCGCTGGTGCCGCGGGACGCCCCGGCAGCGGCGTGGCCTTCCACCATCTGGTCGCTGCCACAGATGGGTATGCCGCCGGCGGCGCAGTCGCGCCCAGTGGGGACGCCGGAGTCGCGAGCGGAGGTGGCCCCGCTGCCGGTTCAGATGGAGGCGTGCTGGAGCGGTGGGGCTCGCTGACGCCGGGCCAAGGCGATGGCGGGCTGGAGCGTCCGTGACCGGGGCGGGAAGACCAACGACCCGGCGAGCGCGGTCAGGGCGAGCGTGGTGACAAGGGGCGCTGCGCCCTCCGTGTCCGACGACGGGAGGGACGGTGCCGGCGTGCCCAACATCCGCCGCCGGATCAGCGGCGCAATGGCGACGACCGCCTCTTGCCGGGGCTCGTCCATCTCCAGTCCGGAGGCGACCCCCTCGACCGGCTGGGTCTCGCCAAGGTTCGCCAGGCGCAGGGTGGCCAGCACCCCGCGGGGGCAGGCGGCCGCGACGATGAGGGCGCCGAGCACCAAGAGGAGGGCCAGGCAGCGCGGCACGTCAGCGGTGCGCGCACCCCCATTCCGCATGCCCCGCAGGTTCCCCACGGGTCCGCTTGGACAAACGCCCGGCCACGTCGCAGCCGGCCGGTGCTGCGATGGTGCGCCCCCTGGGATTCGAACCCAGAACCTGCGGATTAAGAGTCCGTTGCTCTGCCGTTGAGCTAGAGGCGCGCAACCGGCCCGCCCGGCCAAAACCGGATCGGACCAGCGTGAAGGGTGACCGAGGGGATTCGAACCCCCGACATCCGCGACCACAACGCGGCGCTCTAACCTGACTGAGCTACGGCCACCGTGGCCGCAGGCATCCTATCGGCTCCCAGCGGCGCCTCTGCGTGAGCCCCGGGTCGGCGCTGCCCGCACGGTCTTGCCAGCGGTACCGTGGCACGCGAGCCCCTGTAGCTCAGTTGGACAGAGCGGCTGCCTTCTAAGCAGCGGGTCGCAGGTTCGAGTCCTGCCGGGGGCGCCGGCGAATCTCGACCCCCGGCGCCGGCTGCTATCGGCTATCGGCCGGTCCGCTCACGGTGCTTGCACCCTGGCCAGCAGCAGGGCCGACGCTGGCCTTCCTCCAGCTCCTCCGTGGTCCGTCGGATGCGGCGTTCCCGGGTCACTGCCTGCTTGGCATCCTCGACCCAGCAGATGAACTCGTTGCGGGCGAGAGGCGTGATGTCGTTCCAGGCATCGAGCGCCGTCGCGTTGGCGACCAGCGCCTTGCGTAGGTCTCCTGGAAGTTTGTGCACGACCCCACCGGGCAGTCGCGGGCCACTCACAGCGCGACGGTACCCCGCTCAGATCGCCGACCTCTCGAGTCATGACGTCGAGCCAAGACGTCATGCGGTGTCTCCTCGTGCGGTGGGAAGAGCTCCGCTCGGTTCCGGTAGCGGTCGACGATGTGCTGCACGGTACGCAGCAGGTTCGACAGGCCCGACATGAGCTGCTCGAGACGCTGCTCGCCCAGCGGGGTGATGGCGTAGACCCGCCGGGCCGGGCCCCGCTCGGAGGTGTTCCAGTAGGAACGGACCAGGCCCTCGTCAGCCATGACCCGCAGCGAGCGGTACAGCGCTCCGGTGGTGGGCGGGACCTCCGCCCCGAGCTCGGCCAGGCGCCCCATGAGCTCGTAGCCATGGCCCTCCTGATCGTTCAAC
This sequence comes from Actinomycetota bacterium, assembly GCA_019348335.1. Lineage (GTDB taxonomy): Bacteria > Actinomycetota > Acidimicrobiia > Acidimicrobiales > CADCSY01 > JAHWJR01. Next base: position 4,490 of record JAHWJR010000014.1, on the reverse strand, counting down.
AACAGCAGGATGGCGGGTCGGAGGAGGCTGCGGGATCGAACGTCGTCGAACGATGGCGCCGGCCTTGCCGGGTCCATCGGTTCGGCCATGGCCGCTCCCAGCGAAGCGTTCGCACCGGACATGCCCGACTCCTCTGTGATCGCTCGATGATCGCCACACCGAGCCTGCAGGTGTCAGCGCTTGATCCTGTACGTTGTAATCTCGACGAGCAAGGGCGTCAAGGCACGATCGAGGCCGTACCTGGACGTGGCTGCTGGGCGAGGACGTGGCCGGTGCTCCGACTCGCCGCTCCTTGCGTTCGCAACGTTGCTGTACCCTGGACCTACACAGGAGGCGACGCGGAAGAGAGGGTCGCGTGGCCACAGAGGGCCAAACGGCTGGTCAGGGCACGGGGCCGAGGTGGCTCGGAAGCGAGCCCGTCGCGGACGACAACCGGCCACCACTGACCCGTCGCCGGGTGGTCGAGGCGGCGCTACGACTGGTCGACCAACACGGCGTCGACGCCTTGACCTTCCGGAAGCTGGCCACCGAGCTCGGCACCTCGCCGATGGCTCCCTACAGCTACGTGCGCAACAAGGAAGAGCTGCTGGACCTCATGCTCGACCTGGTGCTGGGCGAGATCGACCTCAGCGCTCCTCGCGGCAGCGACTGGGCCGGTCGACTCCGCGCCATGTTCCGGAGCTACCACCTGGTGCTCACGGCCCACCCGGGGATCGCCAGTGTCTACCGCGAACGGGTGAAGATCGGTCCCAACGGGCTACGGGCCATCGACCATGCGCTCTCTGTGCTTCGAGAAGCCGGCTTCACCCGGGCAGGAACGGTCAACGCCTTCTTCGCCCTGTTCAACTACACCATCGGCTTCGAGCAGATCGGCGAGGTCGACCCCGCAGACGACGGCCTGGCACACGACGGCGAGCAAGGTGACGTCCACCAGATCGTCCGGGCCTTCTTCTCGGCGCTCCCGCCAGACGAGATCCCGAACATCGTGGCGCTGGCGCCGTACCTCACCGGCCCCAAGAGGGGGCGGCGCTTCGAGTACGGCCTCGACCTCATCCTCGCCGGCCTGCAGGCAAAGCACGCTGCCCGGGCGAAGGGGCGGGCGGCCAGACACTGACACGGCACGAACTCGAGAGCCCGATCTCCCGGTGGCGGTGGCCCCGCCTGCACCACGAGCCCGCCCCGTCGACGATCGTTGGCAACAGGCGCTGTGGGGTACACGGGGGCCATGGCGCGCAGGGTCCTCGTGACGGGGGCCGACAAAGGAATCGGGCTGGCAACGGTCGTCCACCTGGCTCGGCTCGGCTTCGAGGTGACGGGGTCGGCCCGTTCGGATGACCGTGCCGCGGACCTGGCCAAGGCGGTGGCGGAGGCGGGTGTCGACGTGGCGCCGGTGGTGCTCGAGCTCGACGACGCCGAGGCGGCCGAACGCCTCGTCTCCGAGCTCCGTCCGTGGGGCTTGGTGAACAACGCCGGCTACATGAACGTCGGCGCCCTGGTCGACGTCCCTCCCGAGGACGCCGCTCGCCAGCTCGAGGCCATGGTCGTGGCGCCCGTGCGGCTGGCCCAGCTGGCGTTGCCCGCCATGCGCCAGCGCGGTGAGGGCAGGATCGTCAACGTCTCCTCGATCACCGCCCACGTGACCGGCGCCATGGTCGGGTGGTACCAGGCGACGAAGCACGCACTATCCGCGGCCACCGACGCCCTCCGCCGGGAGGTGGCGTCGTGGGGCGTCGAAGTCGTCCTCATCGAGCCCGGCGGGATCGACACCGGCATCTGGGACAAGGCGGAAGACGAGCTGGTGCGCCGGGGGACTGGTTCGCCGTACTCGGTGCCGTATGAACGGTTGCTGCGGATCCTGCACCGCCTGCGTCCGACCATGCGAGGGCCCGAGCCGGTGGCCGAGGCCATCGGGACGTCCCTCACCGCGGGGCGGCCCCGAGCCCATTACGTGGTGGGCACCGACGCCCGAGTCCTCCAGGTCCTCGACCTGGTGGTCCCCAGCCCGCTCAAGGACCGTGCCATCCGCGCCGTCCTGGGCCTGTGAGGAGCGGCTGATGTCCCGCAACCGCACGATGGTGCAAGCGTCGCCGGAGACGATCTTCGCCGTGCTCTCCGATCCACGGGCCTACGCCAGGTTCGTGGTGGGCAACAAGTTGGTCCGTCACTTCGAGCCCGCCTTCCCCGAGCCGGGGTCCGGGTTCCACCCCACCCTCGGTGTCGGCCCGCTGGTGCTCCGGGACACCACCCGAGTGGTCGAGGCCGACTCGCCGCGCCAGCTGGTGCTCGACGCCGGCATGCGGCCCTTCGCCGTCAACCGCACGGCCTTCCGGCTCGAGCCCCGGGGCGGCCTGACGGAGATCGAGGTCGAGGAGTACCCCGTCGCCGGCCCCGCGGCGAAGGTCTGGAACCGCGCCCTCGACGCCATCCTGTGGCTGCGCAACGCCGAGCTCCTCCGTCGGCTCAAGAAGCTGGCCGAGCAGCGACAAGCGCAGCGAGCGGAGCTGTGAGGAGGCCGGTGACGAACCTGTGTCCCCCTGGGCAGGACAGGTCCAGCCACCATGGCTGACACGCAAGTGGTGGTGGTGGGCGGTGGCCTCGCCGGGTTGAGTTGCGCGTACGAACTGACCTCCAAGGGCGTGGAGGTGGTGCTGCTCGAGGCCCGGGATGTGGTCGGGGGACGCACCTCGTCGTGGATGGAGGACGGGATGCCGGTGGAATCGGGCCTCCACCGCTTCCTCGGGTACTTCGGCGCGCTGTCCCGTCTCCTCGACCGAGCGGGTGTCGAGGTGGGCGACATCGTGTGCTGGGAGGACGAGATCGAGATCCGGGTGCCCGACGGCGGGCCTCGCGCCGTACTGGGGCTGGCGCCGTTCCGACGACCGCTGAAGACGGCGGGCGGCGTCCTGGCCAACAACGACTTCCTCGGGCCCAGGGACAAGCTCTCGTTGGTGCCGTTCTTCCTCGCCGGCGTCCGTGACTACGTCCGACATCGCCAGCGCCTCGACAGCTCCACCGTGGCGGACTACGCCCGGGCCCATGGCGTCAGCGACCGGGCCCTCGACCGCCTCCTCGTCCCGCTGACCGCCGGACTGTTCTTTCTGCCACCCGAGCGGTTCTCGGCGGCGGTGTTCTTCGGGCTGATGACGCCGGGTCTTCCCCGGATCTACCGAATGCGCCTCGGCGCGTTCATGGGCGGGATGACCGACGTGATGTGCGCGCCCATCGCTCGGGCCATCGAGCGGGCCGGAGGCGAGGTCCGCACCGGCGTCGGCGTCGACCGCCTGGTCATGGAGGGGAGCCGGGTCGCCGGTGTGGTGGCCGGAGGCGAGACCATCGGGGCGCGCCACGTCGTGGTCGCCACCTCGATCAGCCCGGCGCAGGAGTTGCTGCGGCCCCACGTCGGGGACCACCCGTGGTTCACGCCCATGCTGGCCCTGCCGTCGACCCCGTCGGTCACGCTGCAAATGGAGCTCGACGGTCCCGTCACCGACGTCGATCGGACCACCTTCGGCCCCGGCACGCCGCTGGCGTGCTTCGCCGAGCAGTCCCGCACCACGTTCCGCCACGCACCCGGTCGCCTGTCGGTGATCCTCTCACCGCCGGAGCGGTTCCTCGAGATGGACCCCGCCGACGTGCTGGCGACGGTGTGCGCCGAGGGTCGCCGGGTGGGTCTCGACCTCGAAGGGCACGTGACCGGCCATCGTCTGGTGCCGTTGCCCCGCGACTTCCAGTCGCTCGAGCCCGGGCACCTGGCCTTCCGTCCCGACCAGGAGACGCCTGTCCCCGGCCTGGCGCTGGCTGGCGACTACACCCGCCAGCGGTTCGTCGCCACCATGGAGGGAGCGGTCGTCTCGGGACGCAAGGCGGCCGCTGCCGTCCAGTCGGGTCTGGCTGCCTCCACGGGCGGGTGAAGCCGGTCGGCGTGCGGCCTGCAACGCGCCCCGGCTCGTGGTCGCCGTACGACCGGCAGGTGCTGGGCGATGAGGTGGCGGCCGAGATGGGCCGTCCCGCCGCCGGCCTGGCACCCGAGGAGGTGGACGAGTTCGCCTTGGCCGTCGCCTGCCGCCAGACGCCGTGCGCGCCGCGTTTCCCGATGTGCCCCCGGCCGAGGGACCACCAGGCGAGGCGCTGGTCGAGATGCCGCCGTTCGTGCTCGTCAGCCCATGGCGGCGTCCCTCGCCGGCCGAGCTGGCGACCCTGCCGCTCGTGCTGGCGACACCGCGAAACTCGTTCCGCCTGGACTTCCTACGCTCGTTGTTCCCCGCCGCCCGCCTGCGCGTGGTGCACCTCACCCGCAACCCGGCCGCTTCGATCAACGGCCTGGTCGACGGGTGGCACCACCGCGGTTTCTTCAACTGCCGGGTGGGGCGCCGCCTGGCCATCCGCGGCTACACCGATCGGTACCCGGAGTGGGGCGGCTCGCGGTTGTTCTCTGCGGCGCCTCACCGGGCACAACAGCGGGGATGCCCGAGCTCGACGCCCGAGACGCC
>JAHWJR010000124.1 GCA_019348335.1 Actinomycetota bacterium | reverse complement strand
TAGCCGGCATTCGGAGCGCCTCCCGGGGCCGCTCCGTCACCCGCTTTCGCTCGAGGACGGGCTGCTCCTAGTGGCCGCGATAACCCGGTCAGCAGCCGTGAGTCGCTCAGGTCGAAAGTGTAGGGCGATTCCATCCGGTCTACCGAAGCCGAAGGAGCCAGTAAACGACATAGCCTACCAACGCGATACTGGCGATGAACAGGACGGCTGGGAAGTAGATAGCGCCGCCGTACACGGTAATCAGGAAGCTCCCGATTACGACGACGCTGGCTACCACGTAACATCCACATCCCGGCGTCTTAGGCTGCCGCGCCATCAAACAATGAGCCAGGATCCATAGTCATGGACCACATTCATCAGTGGACGGCTCTTCGTATATGTTGGCGATGACCGCCGCACGCCGGCCACGCTCTCCTGGGTTCGATACTTGTTCTCTGGCCGCGTTACCTAAGTCACCAACGAATCCGCTTCCGCTCGAGGGGGACCCGCGGAACCGGCGCTTCACAATGTAAACCGCTAACAGGGCAATGCACGTAATAGGTAAGCAGCCGATGCCTATCTCGTCTAAGCAGCAGCCAGTTATCGCTTTACGACCTCCGTCTTCGGAATCCCTGCGACCAGTCACTATTATCCGTTCCGATCACGACCGACGCCGAGCACGGTCTCGCCCGCGCGGCGACTCTGCAGTAGCTGCCACTACTCCCCCTGGATCCGCTGCGGGTCGTCCCAACCGATCGTTGGCCCGTTGCCGGAGACCGCTTCCCTCCAACGGCCGTTTCGCCGGACGCAGTAGACGAAGTCACGGTAGGCGGCGAGGTCGAGGATGACCTCTGCACGATCGTCTCGGACATCGACGTTCTTGACGCGCACGGTCGCGCCCGGACCGCGCCACGGGGCTAGCGCAGCATCCTCGGGCGTGTCGAAGTCGGCTTGGCCCACGCCCTCATTGTCGCAGAGACGTCACGCTCCGACGTGCCGGTCGGCGTGGGGGGGACCGCCGGAGCGGGCGGCGGCGTCGGCAGCACCGAGTGGTCCAGGGACAACGGTCCCTGTCTACGCAGGACAATGCGAGGGCCCGGCGTGCGGGCGGCGGCATGCCAGTTGCCAGACAATCCTCGCGGCCGGGAGACCTGGTGGCGGATTTCCCCTGCGGGTGACAACGGGAGCTACTGCGGGATCGTCGGCACCCGCAGGCTCCCGTCTCGTTGTGCTCTGACAACCAGGCAACGACGTAACCACGGTTACTTGGTACCCTCGGCGCCGTGACGTCCGGCGTCCGGTGGGTGCTCCTGTGCTATCGCCTCCCTCGCGAACCGTCGACGCCCCGGATCAGCGTGTGGCGCAATCTCCGCCGCCTGGGAGCAGTTCAGCTGGTCGACGGCCTCGTCGGTCTTCCCCTCGACGCCCGTAACCGGGAGCAGCTGGAGTGGCTGGCAGATGAGGTCCTGGAGGCGGGTGGCGACTCCTCCCTTTGGCTGGCCGAGGCGACGTCGGCCGACCAGGAGCGGGCTCTCGCCGAGCGCATGGCAGCGGCGGTGGCCGAGGAGTACCGCGGCGTGATCGCCGCCGCACGACACGCCCACCAAGAGGAGCCGGGCCAACGGCGCCGTACCCTGGCCCGCCTCCGACGGGAGCTACGGCGGATCCGTAGCCGGGACTACTTCCCCCCGCCCGAGGCCGAGGAGGCTCAGCGGGCGGTACAGGCGCTGGCGCAGGAGCTGGAGACGACGCCGTGAGGTGGGCAACGCGCTCGGGTTGCCACGTCGACCGGGCTGCCTGCGCCTGGCTCCTCCGTCGCTTCGTCGACCCGGAAGCGGAGTTCTTCTTCGTCGACGACCCGGCTGAGGTCCCCGAGGGTGCCACCCCGTTCGACATGCGGGGCGTGAAGTTGGGCCACCACGGCGGGGACTGCACCTTCGAGACGATGCTACGCCACTTCGGCCTCGATGACCCGGTGCTGTGGGACCTGGCCCGCATCGTCCACGAGGCGGACCTCGACGACGAGCGCTACGACGCCGCCGAGGCCCCCGGTCTGGACGTGATCTGCCGAGGGCTGTCGATGGTCCGGGATGATCCCGAGGTGCTGGCCGTGGGGGCGGCAATCTTCGACGGGCTGTACGAACACCGACGTCGGGCGCTGCTGCTGGGTCGGGAACCGTCGTGAGCAGTGACGCCCGACGGATCCTGTGGGCACAGGCCTTGCGGGCCCTGGCCTACGGGTTCGGGGCGGTGCTGCTGGGGGCGTCGCTCGAAGCCAAGGGGTGGTCGACGACCAAGGTGGGCGTACTGCTCACCTTCGTGCTGGCCGGCACGGTCCTGGCCTCGGTGGTGGTGGGCACGTGGGGTGACCGAATCGGGCGCCGCCGGTCCTACGTGGCGCTGTTCTTGGCCCTCGCCGCCACGGGCGCGGTGTTCGGGCTCACCGATCGGTTCTGGTGGCTGGCGGCGGTGGCCCTCACCGGCGCTTTGTCGACCGAGGTGGTCGAGTCGGGGCCCTTCACCTCTCTCGAGCAGCCGATGCTCGCCCAGGCCGTCCAGGGGCGCGCCCGTACCCGCATCTTCGGGACCTACAACGCCGTGGCCACCCTGGCCGGCTCGCTGGGCGCCCTGGCCGCCGGCGGCCCCGCCCTGATTCGTGACGCGCTGGGTCTGGCTGCCACGAGCCAGCGGTTCTTCTTGGTGTTCGTCCCCATCGGTCTCCTCGGCGCCCTGCTGGCCGCCTCGCTGAGTCCAGAAGTGGAGCCGACACCGGTCCCCGGCCGGTCGGGCGTACCGCTGCACGCGTCCCGACGCCAGGTGCTCGGCCTGTCGGCGCTGTTTGCCACGGACTCCTTCGGCGGCGGGTTCGTGATCCAGAGCTTCATCGCCTTCTACTTCGCCCGCCGCTTCGGTGCCTCGCTGGAAACCCTCGGGGTGGTGTTCTTCTTCGTCGGCCTTCTGCAGACCGCTTCGTTCCTCGTCGCCACCCGCCTGGCAGAGCGCTTCGGACTGCTACGCACCATGGTGTTCAGCCACCTGCCCTCCAACGTGCTGCTGGCAGCCATCGCCGTGGCCCCCAGCTTCGCCACTGCAGTGGCGTTGCTCTTGGCCCGCCAGGCCCTGAGCCAGATGGACGTCCCCACCCGCCAGGCCTACGTCATGGCCCTGGTTGGCCCGGATGAGCGAACCGCAGCCGCCGCCTACACCAACACTGCCCGCTACCTGGTCCGGCCCCTCGGCCCGGTGCTGGCCGGCGCCGCCCAGCAGGTCGCTCTCGGCTTGCCATTCCTGGTCGCCGGAGGGATCAAGGCCGGGTACGACCTGGTGCTGTGGCGGTGGTTCCGCAGTGTGCCGCTAGCCGACGAAGAGCATCAGCAACCGGACGCGCCCGCCACCGTGGAGGAGTTCTCATGATCCTGTGCCTTCGAACCGTCCGGGTCCCCGCCGATCAGCGGCGCCGGTTCCTGGAGTGGATCGACGAGAACGCCGAGCTGCGTCGCCAGCACGGCATCCTCGCCGAGTTGGTCCTGGCCACGTCCCCCCGCCAGAACCCGGCCAAGACGCTGCGCCCCACCGACGACGGCGTCGCCGATCCCGAGGAGGTCGTCGTGCTCACCGCCTGGCCCGACCACGACACCTTCGATGCCTGGATCGACACTCCGGATCGGGACCGGCTCACGGCGTCGCCCACCCACCAGGCCGTCAGCTTCCGGCCCCTTGTTCGCTACGACGTCATCGGGGGTTACCTCGCCGACGCCTCGGTCCGTACCAGTCCAACAGGAGGACAGCCATGAAGTGGGTCACCCGTGCCCGTCCCAAGACCGACCGCATCGCCTGCCCGTGGCTCATCCGCCGGTTCATCGATTCTGACGCCGAGATCCTCTACGTCCCAAAGGAGGAGGTCGTCGCTGTCGCCGAAGCCGAGAGTGCCCACAGCTTCGATGCGCCCGGCGCCCGCTACGAACACCGCGATGGCAAGTGCACCTTCGAAGTGCTCATCGACGACTACGGGCTCGGCGACGATCCCGCCCTTCTCCGGCTGGCCAAGATCGTCCACGCTGCCGACATCGAATCGGAGCTTCACACCGATCCCGCGGCGCCCGGCCTACTGGCCATCGGACTCGGCGGCCTCGACGTGGAGGCCGACGACCACCGCCTGCTCGAGCGCGCCAGCTTCGTCTACGACGCCCTCTATGCCTGGTGCGCGCAGCAGGCATCGCGATGAGCGGCACCTTCGGCTACGACGACCTTCGGGCCGACACGGTGCGACAGGTGGCCAAGCTCATGGCCGCCGCCGCCGTGACCGCTCCCAAGTCCGGCGGCCAGCTGTTCCTCCAGGGCAAGCACCTGTTCATCGAGACGGTGGTCGTCGACGACCACGCCCTGCTCGGCCGTCTGGCCGAGTGGATGCGGGCACGGGGCGCCGAGCGCCGCGAACGGATCTGGTTCCGTGACGCCGAGGTGGCCGAGGCCGTCGACGCCGTGCTCTTCGTCGGCCTGGCGGACTGGTACCCGCCCAACTACGACTGCGGCGCGTGCGGCTACGCCACCTGCGCCGAGTTCCTCCACGCCACCGCCGAGCTCCGGCGGGACTCCGACGAGCTCGAGTTCGCCGGGCCCCACTGCAATCTGCGTGACATCGACCTCGGCATCGCCGTGGGTTCGGCGGCCAAGACCGCCGCCCTGCACTCCATCGACTGTCGGTGCCAGACCCGTATCGCCGTCGCCGCTCGCAAGCTCGGGGTCATTCGGGCCGACGTGGCCGTTGCCCTGTCGCTCTCGCTGACACACAAGGCGGTGGGCTTCGACCGCCGCTTTCCCGAAGTGGACTTCGACGCCCTCGACCTGCCCTCTACCGGGGTGCTCCCCACCGGAGCCGAGGGCGGGGCCCGCCAGGAGGGAATCCGCAATCGCCAGCAGCCTCGCCACCCGCTCCGGTCGGAAGATTGATCCCCACGGAGTCCACCGAGGGGAGACCACCGTTGCGAACTCGCCACTTCAGGCTGCGAGTACTTGCCGTGCCGATGGTCCTCGTGCTGTCGACGTGCGGAACCGCACAGGATGACGGGAACGTCTCGTCTGAGGCGCGACCGGTGGAGCTCCCTGGAGCCGCCGAGAACATCGACTTCGACGACATCGTGTACTCATCGCAGCTAGAGCGCATACTGGTCCCGGCGCGCGAAAGCGGCCTGTACCTCGTCGAGCCGGACAGTGGCGTGGCAAGGCGCGTTGAGCACCCTGGCAGTGCGGATTCGGCGGACGAAGGCCGGGGCTTGCTGTTCGTGGCTGATCGAGCAGCGCGCACGATCACCGTTGTCGACCCCGCCGACGGCAGGGAGTTGTCGTCGGTCTCCACCGGGGCGGCCCCGGACTACGTCCGCTACAGCTCTTCCACCGGCGAGGTCTTGGTTGCCGAACCGGAAGGCTCACCCTCGGGCATCGAGATCTTCGCCGTCGAGGGCCCTGCACCAGCGTTGCGCCACGTCGACTTCATCCCCGTGCCCAAGGGGCCGGAAGGACTGACGGTGAGCCCCCCCAGGCAGATGGCGTATACCCATGCCGGTGGCCATCTCGTGGCCTTGGACGTGCCCGGCCGCGCGGTGGCCGGGCGCTGGGCCACTGGGTGCGACGAAACGCATGGGTTCCCCCGCATCGACGAGCGCCTCGGCGTCGCCCTCGCCAGCTGTGCCGCCAACGGCGAGGTCTCGCTGCTGGATCTGGATGGTGGGCGCGAGCTCGGCCGCTACGAGGTCGGCGGGGGGGAAGCGCTGCCCGCCTATTCGAAGCGCACGGGCCACTTCTACGTCCGGGCGGACCCTGGGACGGCCATCGCGACGTTGCAGCCGTCCAAGGACGGCCTCACCCTCGTGCGCCAGGT
>JAHWJR010000013.1:16655-19828 GCA_019348335.1 Actinomycetota bacterium | reverse complement strand
CTGGTGTCCACGTGCACTGCTTCGGTGCCGAGGAGGCGAGGGAGTCGCTGGTAGACCTCCTCGGCACGGTCGAGCGCGACGTGGGGCTCGGTGTCGGCGCTGACGGCCAGCGACACGAGCAGCCGGGGCCGCGAGCCGAACGCAACCACCCTCACGTCACTGTCGACCACTCCCCGCCTGGCCCGCAGGTCCGCCGCCGTTGCCCTCGCCACCGCCGCCGCCTCGAGCGTGGTCCGCCCCCGGTCGCGGCGGTCCAACGTCACCGTTCCGAGTCGGCCGCCCTCTTCCACCGTGAGCTGTCGCCGGACGAGCCAGGCGCCCACTGCGGCGACGAGGAGCCCGCCGATGACCCCGCCCACCGCCCATTCGCGCGAGTACGTCGTCACGGAGGCCACCAGATCGTCGTAGAGGTTCCCGGGTTGCCGCAACGGGACGACGCCGGTGGCGGCGAGCAAGGCAAGGGTCCCGGCGGCCACCAGCAGCAGCCCGGTGAGGGCCAGCACGATTCGGTTGGGTCGCCGGTTCACCGGGCGCGGGCCTTGCTGCGCTTCATGTCCACCTTGACCTTCAACGGGCGTTGCAGGCGCAGCTCGTCCACCCGCGCCTGGACCCGCTCCCGGGTGCGGGACTGGACCGTTCGTGGTTGCGCGTCCTGAGGGACGCGGCCGGAAACGCGAGCGGCGCGCCGACGAACGCGCACGTCGGCGTGCACCACGTCGCTGTCGTCCACGGCGGAGCGGCGCAGCAGCTCCTGCAAGCCGCGGCCGTCGAGCGCCGCCAGGCGGTCGGCCCTCTGATCGGCGATACGCAGGGCGGAAGGCCGAGCCGGCCACAGTTGCACCACGACGAGCAGGATGCCGGCGAGCACGAGCAGGGCCGCGGCAACCATGAGGCTGCGATCGTCCCAGCTGAGCTCGTCGAGAGCGGGTGCCCATTGGTCATAGGGCACCAGCCACGGCGGGCGCCCCATGAAGGCGAGGACGGCCTCGACCACGGCGAGGAGGCCGGCGCCGAAGAGGGCGAGCCCGAGCGCCAGCCCGAGGAGGCGGTTGAGGACGGTCACGACCGCTCTGGTGGGAGCTCGGGCGCCGAGGTCTCGACGCTGTGCGCCGTTGCCCCGGCCGATGGCCGCACATCGACGATGTGCACGTCGACGGTGGCGTCGGCGAACGCCGGCACCTGCGCCGCCAGCGTCGTGCGGACCCGGCGACGGACCTCGTCGGCCACCTCGTCCAGGCGGGCCCCGAACCGCATGACGGTGTCGAGGCGCACCCGCGGTGGCGTGCGCTGGACACGTACTCCCCGCACGGGATCCTCCTGTCCGTAGGTGGCGACTTCTCCGAGCCTTCCCCCGTGGAATCCCAGCACGTCGGGGACCTCCCGGGCCGCGGCGGCGGCGAGTCGGGCCACGACCGCGGACGAGACGATGGGCTCAGTCATGAGGGGGCGTTACTCGACTCGTGAGGTCGTCCCTGCTTCCTCGTTCTCTCCCCCGGGGAAGACCAGGTCGTTCACGGCGATGTTGACCTCGACGACCTGCAGGCCCGTCATCGACTCGATCCGGTCGATCACGTTCTGGCGCATGCTGTCGGCGACCTCGTGGATCGACGCCGGGTACAGCATCTTGCAGTTGATGTCGACCGCCGCCTGGCGACTGCCGACCTCGACGCCCACGCCGGTGGTGCGGTGCTCAGACCCGCGGATGCGTCCGACCACGTTGCCGAGGGCGCCGGAGAGATTGCCGCCCAGGTCGGCAACACCGTCGACCTCGCGTGCCGCGATGGCGGCGATCTTTGCCACCACGGAGTCGTCGATGGACGTGGAGCCCTGGTCGGTCTCGAGCTTGGCGACGGAACTGCCACGTGACTTGGTGGGCGAGCCCTGTTGCTGCTTCTGCGTCTGAGTGTTCGTGTCGCTCATGGACGTGTGCCTTTCCTTGTGTTGGGGTTTGTGGTCACTCGTCGTGGCGGTGTCCCAAGAACTCCGTCACGTCGACGCGGCCCTCGACGATGAGGGCCACGAGAAAGCCCACCGCCGCGAGAGCGGCAGTGAGCAGGGCGTCACCGAACCCGGCGAACGCCCAGACCGCTCCGATAGCCAGACCCACCAGGGTCCCGAAACGAGTAATGGTCACAGGTCCCCCTTTGGGACGGTTCGAGAGGACGGTTCCATCAGCTCACCCGCGGCGGCGGTGGGTTGCGACGGCGCTGGATGTAGCGGACGAACCCAAGGGGGAGTCGCCTCCACCACGGGCCGCGGTGCACGATGATCAGTGGCGCTCGCCGGCCCCCGGTTCCGTGAACCCCGCCGTGCAGGACGGCCCGGGCTTGCAGCAGCTGGCGAAAGGACTCGGTGTCCCCGCCATGGTCGGGATGCAGCTTGCGGGCCAGACGCCGGAATGAACGCTCGACGTCCCGAGAGCTCGCCGTGGAGGGCAGCTGCAGCAACCAACGAGCCGTTTCCGGACGCATTGTCACCTCGTGGCCGAGAATCGCGCTGCACGTTCATCCGCCTACCCGGGCGGACCGATGGTCACACTGCTCATGTCGGCAGTTTCGGACCGAGCGTCGTCGGTGCGGTTCTCGCAGTTCCGGGACGGGCAGGGAAGGCGACGTGGCGATCGACCCGTTCAGTTCGACCACGCAGATGGCCGAGGTCGTGCGTACGGGAGAGGTCTCGAGTCGTGATCTGGTCGACCTGCACCTGGAGCGGATCGAACGATTCGATCCGCAACTGAACGCCGTGGTGACGCTGGACGCGAACGGCGCTCGGTGGCGCGCCGACGAGCTCGACCGCCGGCTGGCACGGGAGGGCCCCGTGGGCCTGCTCCACGGAGTGCCGCTGACGCTGAAGGACTGTTGGGCCACGGCTGGCATACGCACCACGGCTGGCTCCCCGGAGATGGCCGACTGCGTGCCGGACGCCGACGCCGAGGTCGTCGCCCGCCTGCGCAGCGCCGGCGCCATCGTCATGGGCAAGACGAACGTGCCCGAACAGGTGACGGGCCAGGAGACCGGCACCCCCCTCTTCGGCCGCACCTGCAATCCCTGGGACCCCGACCGCACGCCCGGCGGGTCGTCGGGCGGCGCGGCAGCCGCGGTGGCAGCGGGGCTGTCGCCACTGGAGGTGGGCAGCGACAGCGGCGGTTCCATCCGTGAGCCGGCCCACTGCTG
>JAHWJR010000013.1:0-16555 GCA_019348335.1 Actinomycetota bacterium | reverse complement strand
CGGTCGGTGCCCAGGTCGTGGGGCGGCGCCATGCCGACGCCCTCACCATCGCCGTGGCCGGGGTCGTCGGCGCCCTCAGCGGTGGGTATGCGGTTCCTCCCGGCTTCGCCTGAGCACTGTCGAGCGCATCGCTCCTCTCCGGCGGCTGAAACGGTGTGGTAGGGGGTAGTGCTGGGCCCGTGATCGGACGAGCAGCAGCACTGGGGGCCGCCGCCGGTGGGATCGGTGTGGCGGCGATGACTCTGGGTGAGAAGATCGAGCAGGGGGCCACCAGGCGCCCGAACTCCTATGTTCCCGGCCGGACGCTGCTGGCGCTCGTCGGCCGACGCCCGGGCGAGCAGGTGAAGCCCACCGTGGCCAACCACCTCATGCACTGGGGCACGGGGATCACCCTCGGAGCCCTCCGCGGCGTCTGGGCCGTCAGCGGCCTGCGGGGGCCGGGCTGGTCGCTGGCCCACACCGGCCTGCGACTCATGACGGACCAGACCTTCGAGAACGCCACTGGGACCGGCGCGCCCCCGCCGAGCTGGCCGAGCCTCGAACGACGCATCGACGTGCTCCACAAGGCGATCTACTCGCTGGTCACGGGCGCCGTCGCCGACGCCCTCATCAGCCCGCGGCCAGCCAACCCCGTCGGTCGTGTGAGCCACTGACGGGGTCGCCGGGCACGTCCGTCGCCCGGCCCCGCACTGGCAGCCGCCCGGCGGTGACCCTGCGGCGCCTCTAGCGTTGGCGTCGTGCTCGTCGGCGTGCCCACCGAGGTGAAGGACAACGAGCGCCGGGTGGCGATCACCCCCGAGGGCGTGCGCGAGCTCACCGTCCACGGGCACCGGGTCCTGGTGCAGCGGGGGGCGGGGGAGGGGTCGTCGCTCCACGACGACGAGTACGCCGTCGCCGGCGCCGTCCTGGTCGACGTGGACGAGGCCTGGGGCGCCGAACTGGTGGTGAAGGTGAAAGAGCCCCAGCCCGAGGAGTACGCCCGCCTGCGCCCCGACCTGGTGCTGTTCACGTTTCTGCACCTGGCGGGTTATCCCGAGGTGGCCGACGCCCTGCTGGCGGCGGGCACGACCGCCCTGGCCTACGAGACGGTGCAGCTCGACAGCGGTGATCTGCCGCTGCTGGCCCCCATGAGCGAGGTGGCGGGACGCATGGCGCCCCAGATCGGCTCCCACTGGCTGGAAGCCGAGAACGGGGGACGGGGTGTGTTGCTGGGCGGGGCGCCCGGGGTCCGCCCCGCCCGGGTGGTCGTGCTGGGCGCCGGCAACGTCGGCTGGAACGCGGCGTGGATCGCCGCCGGCATGGAGGCCGAGGTCCTCCTGCTCGACAAGCGGATCGACCGGCTGCGGTGGGTCGACCAGATCCACAAGGGCCGCATCATGACCATCGGCTCGAACCGGGGTGCAGTGGAGCGGGCGGTGGCCGAGGCCGACCTGGTCGTCGGAGCCGTGCTCGTGCCTGGTGGGCGGGCCCCGACGGTGGTGACCGAGGAGATGGTGGCCGGCATGCGCACGGGGGCGGTCATCGTCGACGTGGCCGTCGATCAGGGCGGTTGTGTGGAGACCATTCGGGAGACGACGCACAGCGATCCCGTCTACGAGCGCCACGGGGTGCTGCACTACGCGGTCGGCAACATCCCCGGCGCCGTGCCCAACACCTCCACCTACGCCCTGACCAACGCCACCCTGGCCTACGTCCTGGCCCTGGCCGAGTTGGGCGTGCCCGAGGCGCTCGAGCACGACCCTGCGCTGCGCCACGGGCTCAACACCGCCGGCGGGCAGCTGGTCAACCCGGCGGTGGCCAGGGCCCTCGGACGGGGCACCGGCGCCCACGCTCCGAGCTCCGCCCAGCCGTGAGTGCCGAAGGCGCCCCCGCCCCTCTTCCGGAGCTGCCCATCGAGGCCGAGGAGTTCCTCTCCTGGCTCGTGGTCGAGAAGGGACGCTCCGCCAACACCCTTGGCGCCTACCGGCGGGACCTGCGGGCCTACGTGGGTTGGCTGGCCGCCCGAGGGATGTCGCTGGGCGACGTCACCTCCGCCGGCGTCGAGAGCTACGTCGGGCACCTCCGCGGCCAGGGAAGGGCGCCGTCGTCGGTCGCCCGGGCACTGGTGGCCGTGCGGTCGCTGCACCGCTTCCTGGCCCACGAGGGGCACCTGTCGCTCGATCCTGCGCTGGGCGTGGAGTCTCCCCGCGTGCCGCAGGGACTGCCCAAGGCCCTCACCGAGGAGGAGGTGACCTCGCTCATCAGTGCGGTCGTGGGCCACGACCCGATCGCCCGCCGTGACCGGGCCATCCTCGAGGTGCTCTACGGCGCCGGCCTGCGGATCTCCGAGCTGGTCCGGCTGTCGCTGCCCGACCTCGACCTCGAGCAGGGCGCCCTCCGGGCGCTCGGCAAGGGGTCCCGCGAGCGGGTCGTGCCGCTGGCCGGCATGGCCAGCGACGCCGTGGCGGCCTGGCTGGCGCCGTCGGGGCGGGGCGCCCTCGTGCCCGAGCAATGGGCCCGGCGCGACGATGCCGCCGCCGTGTTCCTCAACGCCAGGGGAGGCCGGCTGTCGCGCCAGGGGGCGTGGCGCATCGTCCGCGGCCACGGTGACCGCGTCGGGCTCGGCGATCGGCTCACCCCCCACGTGCTGCGGCACTCGTGCGCCACCCACATGCTCGACCACGGGGCCGACATCCGCGTGGTCCAGGAGCTGCTGGGGCACGCCTCGGTCTCGACCACGCAGGTCTACACCCTGGTCTCGACCGAACGGCTGCGCCAGGCCTACGAGCTGGCCCACCCGCGCGCCGCCGGACCGCCCGGTCGTGGGTCGTCAGGGCGTTCGCTACCCTGAGCGAGTGCCGACCAGCGAGACGATCCAGGCGATGCGTGCCGCGCTCGAAGACGAGCGCGAGCATCTGCGCCGACAACTCGCCGAGCTGGGGGTCGGAGGCGAGGGCATGTCGTTCGACGAGAACTTCGCCGACTCCGGCCAGGTGGCCGCTGAGAAGGGCGAGCACCAGGTGCTGGCCAACCGGCTGGCGGAGACCCTGGTCGACGTCGACCGGGCGCTGAGCAAGTTCGACGAGGGCACCTACGGGCGCTGCGAGGCCTGCGGGACGGAGATCGCCGAGCCCCGCCTCGAGGCCATGCCGGCCACCCGGTACTGCATCGACTGCGCCAACCGGCGCTGAAACCCTCCCCGTGCCCGTCGCTGCCAGCCGACCATGAACCCCGACTGGGGGCAGGTGGCCCTCGTGGTGGCCGTGCTGGTGCCCTCGGTCATCCTCCACGAGGTCTCCCACGGCGTGGTCGCCCTGTGGTACGGCGACGACACGGCCAAGCAGGCCGGTCGCCTGACCCTCAACCCGCTGCCCCACATCGACCCGTTCGGAACCATCATCCTGCCGGTGCTGTTGTCCCTCGGGGGGCTCGGCGCCTTCGGCTACGCCAAGCCCGTGCCGGTGCAGCCCAACCGGCTGCGCGACCCTCGCCAGCACTCGCTCTACGTCAGCCTGGTCGGGCCGGCGGTGAACATCGTCCTCGCCGCGCTGGCGGTGCTGGTGTACCGGACGTTCTTCGAGGTCTTCCGATCCGGCGGCGGCATCCTGCTCGACCCCTCGCTGGCGGCTCGGGTCGTGTTCTTCTTCGGCCTCATCAACGTGATCCTGGCCGTGTTCAACCTGTTGCCCATCCCACCGCTCGACGGGTCGGCCATGGTGGAGCGGGTGCTGCCCGAGCGCTGGTGGCCCATGTGGCTGCGCCTGCGTCAGTGGTCGATGGGCATCTTGCTGCTGCTCGTCCTGGCCTTGCCCGGTGCGCTGACCAGCATCTTCCGGCCGGTCATCCAGCTCTACGCCCGGTTGCTCTGAGCGCCCTCGCCGGGCAGGAGGCCGACGGCCCGGCGGGCCCGGGCCAGGGTCGCAGCGGCCGTCGCCCGGGCCTTGGCGGCGCCAAGGCCGAGCAGGGACGCCACCGCCTCGGGGTCGGCGGCCAGCTCGGCGTAGCGCTCCTGGACCGGGCGCACCAGCTCGACCACCGCCTCGGCGCAGTCGGCCTTGAGCGCCCCGTACCCCTGGTAGCGGTCGGCCAGCTCGGCGGGGTCACCACCGGTGGCGGCGGCCAGTAGGGCCAGCAGGTTGGACACCCCCGGCTTGGCTTCGGCGTCGTAGCGCACCTCGGTCTCCGCATCGGTGACCGCCCGGCGGATCTTGCGCTCGATGCTCGAGGGATCCTCCAGGAGCAGGATCACGCCCTGGGGCGACTCCTCGGTCTTCGACATCTTGCGGGTCGGGTCCTGGAGATCCATGACCCGTGCGCCGACGCGGGGGATGGTCGCCTCGGGCACCACGAAGGTGTCGCCGAAGCGGGTGTTGAACCGCCCGGCGAGGTCCCGGCTCAACTCGAGATGCTGGCGCTGATCGTCGCCCACCGGGACCCGGTCGGTGTCGTAGAGCAGGATGTCGGCCGCCATCAGGGCCGGGTAGGTGAACAGCCCACCGGAGACGAACTCCTGGTCGCCCGCCTTGTCCTTGAACTGCGTCATGCGCCGCAGCTCGCCCACGCTGGCGGTGCACTCCATGAGCCACGCCAGCTCGGTGTGCTCGTGCACGTGGCTCTGGACGAACAACGTGCAGCGGTCGGGATCGAGGCCCACGGCGAGCAGGACGGTGGCCAGCTCGAGGGTCAGGGCCCGCAATTGAGCCGGGTCGTGGGGCACGGTCAGGGCGTGGAGGTCGACCACGCAGTAGACGCAGTCGTCCTCCACCTGGGCCTCCACCCAGCTGCGCAGGGCGCCGACGTAGTTACCCAACGTCACCGGGCCGGTGGGCTTGATGCCGGAGAACACGCGCGCCATGGCAGGCGATGGTAAGGGTCCGGCACCGGATCACTCGCATGGGTTCTGTCCCAGGCGTCGACCAGCCCGCCGCGAGCTCGGGGGTCCGCGGTGGGCGTGGGGTCGACAATTAGCCTGGTCGGGTGCCCTACGACGTCCACACACCGGTGTTCGAGGGACCCTTCGACCTGCTCCTGCACCTCATCCTGCGCGAGGAGCTCGACCTCTACGAGGTGTCGCTCTCGACGATCGTCGACAGCTACCTCACCGAGCTGCAACGCCTCCAGAACGCCGAGGCCGACCTCGACCTGGAGGTCGCCACCGAGTTCCTGCTCATCGCCGCCACCCTGGTCGAGCTCAAGACCCGCCGGCTGCTGCCCCGCCCGGAGTCCATCGAGCTCGACGAGGAGCTGGCTCTGTGGGAGGAGCGCGACCTGCTCCTGGCCCGGCTGCTCGAGTGCAAGACGTTCAAGGACGCCGCCGACATGCTGGCGCGATTGGAACAGGAGGCGGCGCGGTCAGTGCCCCGGCGAGCCGGGCCAGGTGAGCGCTTCGCCTCGCTGCAGCCCGACCTGCTGGCCGGGGTCAGCCCCGGCGACCTGCGTGCCGCGTTCCTCCGCGCCGCCGCGCCCCGCCCAGCGCCCCGGGTCGATGTCCGCCACCTGGCCATGGTCAAGGCCAGCGTCAACGACGTCGTCGCCGAGCTCTCGCGGTCGCTGCCGGTCAGCGGCACCACCAGCTTCCGCCGCCTCACCGCCGGCCTGGACGAGCGGCTCGAGGTGGTGGTGCGGTTCCTCGCCCTGCTCGAGCTGTGCAAGGAGGGCCTGGTCGAGCTGTCCCAGGCGCAGCGCTTCGGTGACATCGCCGTGCGCTGGGTGGGCCCCCGCCTCGGTGCTCCGGCGCTGGTGAGCGCCGGCGAGGGGTGACCCCCGAGGCAGGGGTGGACGAACGGCTCGAGGTCCGCCGGGCCCTGGAGGCCATCCTGCTGGTCGCCGAGGAGCCCGTGGAGCCCCAGCTGCTGGGCCAGGTGCTGGAGGTGGGCCCGGCTGCGGTCGAGTCGCTGTGCACCCAGCTGGCTGACGACTACCGGAGGGACGGCCGGGGCTTCGTGCTGGCCCGGGTGGCCGGCGGTTGGCGGTTCCAGTCGGCGCCCGACCTCGACGCCTACGTCGAGCGCTTCGTGCTGGAGGGCCGTTCGGCCCGGCTGTCGGCCGCCGCCCTCGAGACCCTCGCCATCGTGGCCTACAAGCAACCCGTGTCCCGGGCCCAGGTGGCGGCCGTGCGGGGTGTCAACGTCGACAGCGTGCTGCGCACCCTCCAGTTGCGGGGCTACGTGGAGGAGGTGGCCCGCGACCCCGGGCCGGGCCAGGCGGCGCTGTTCGGCACCACCTCGACCTTCCTGGAGAAGCTCGGCCTCGACTCCCTGGCCGACCTGCCCTCACTCGGCGACTTCGTCCCCGACTCCGACACGGTGGAGGTCCTCGAGCAGGGCCTCCGGCCGGTGCCACCTGCGGCGGAGCCAGCGCAGCCGTGAGCGCCGCCGGCGACGCGGGCGCCGGCGCTGAGGGCGAGCGCCTCCAAAAGGTCCTGGCCCGCGCCGGCTTCGGCAGCCGCCGGCTCAGCGAGGAGCTGATCGCCGACGGCCGGGTGACGGTCAACGGCGAGGTGGCCGAGCTCGGCCGCCGGGTCGACCCTCTGCGCGACGAGGTGGCGGTGGACGGCGTCCCCGCCGCCGTGCGTCCCGGTCTCGTCTACTACCTGTTGAACAAGCCGCGGGGCGTGGTCACCACCGCCTCGGACCCCCAGGGCCGGCCGACGGTCGTGGAGATGGTCCCCACCGAGCCTCGGGTGTTCCCGGTGGGACGCCTCGACGTCGACACCGAGGGCCTCCTGGTGATGACCAACGACGGCGACCTGGCCTTTCGCCTGACCCACCCGTCGCACGGCGTGGAGAAGGCCTATCTCGCCGAGGTCGCGGGCCACCCCTCGCCGGCCGCGGTCCGACGGCTGCGTGAGGGCGTGGCGCTCGACGACGGGCCAACGAGCCCGGCACGGGTCTCCCTCACCCCGCCCAACGCCCTGCGCCTCGTGCTCCACGAGGGCCGCAACCGCCAGGTGCGGCGCATGTGCGAGGCGGTGGGTCATCCCGTGGTGCGCCTCGTCCGGTACCGGATCGGCCCCGTCACCGACTCCTCCCTGGCGCCGGGCACATGGCGGGTGCTCGAGCGCTCGGAGGTCCGGTCCCTCCAGGAAGCGGCTGCTGGGGCTCGTCCGGGCCGCCGGTAGCATCTGCGGCCGTGGCCTTGCTCCTCGACCGGCAGCGGTGATGGCCGCCCTGCGCGCCCTCAGGGGGGCGACGACGGTCGACGTCGACTGCCCGGAGCAGATCCGCGAGCGGGTGGTGGCCCTGCTCGAGGAGATGTTCGCCCGCAACGGTGTCGGTCATGACGAGCTGGTCAGCCTGCTGTTCACTGCCACCAACGACCTGCACTCGCTGTTCCCGGCCGCCGCCGCCCGCACCATCGGGCTGGGCGACGTGCCCATGCTGTGCGCCCGGGAGCTCGACGTGATCGGGGGCACGCCGCGGTGCATCCGGGTGCTGGCCCACCTCGAGACCGACCGGAGTCGGTCCGAGCTGCGCCACGTCTACCTCGAAGGGGCCAGCAACCTCCGCGATGACCTTCCCGGCTGAGGGCCGCCGCCGGGCCGTCGTCGTGGGGACGGGCCTGGTCGGCGCCTCCGTCGGCATGGCCCTGCGGCGCCAGGGTTGGCACGTGACCGGGCGGGACCGGGACCCCTGGCGAGCCGACCGGGCGCTGGCCCGCGGCGCCCTCGATGCGGTGGGGGAGGACCCCGATGCCGAGCTCACCTTCGTCGCCACCCCCGTCAGCGCCGTGGCCGCCGAGGCGACCACGGCGCTGAAGGGCGGCGGGGTGGTCACCGACGTGGGCAGCGTGAAGACGTCCATCGTCCAGGCCGTCGACCACCCCCGCTTCGTCGGCGGCCACCCCATGGCCGGCAGCGAGCAGGAAGGCCTCGACGGCGCCGACGCCGACCTGTTCTCGGGAGCGGTGTGGGCGCTCACGCCCGTGGAGGGCACCGACGCCGGCGCCCACTCGTTGGTCCGCTCGGTGGTCACCTCGCTCGGTGCCGAGGTGCTGGAGCTCAGCCCGGAGCACCACGACGTCCTCGTCGCCGTGGTCTCCCATGTGCCCCACCTGACCGCCGCCACCCTCATGGGGCTGGCGGCGGATCGGGCCCAGGAGCACCGCGCCCTTCTCCGGCTGGCCGCCGGCGGGTTCCGCGACATGACCCGGGTGGCCGCCGGCCACCCCGGCATCTGGCCCGACATCTGCGTGGAGAACCGCCAGGCCATCGTCGAGCTGCTGGGCCAGCTCGAGGAGGCGTTGTCGGCCATGCGGGAGCTGGTGGCGTCCGGCGACCGTCCCGGCCTGCTGGCCGCGCTCGAGCAGGCCCGCAACGCCCGGACCAACCTGCCGGTGCGGGCAGCGGGGCACGGGCGCCTCGTCGAGGTCAGGGTCCCGGTGCCCGACCGTCCCGGCGTCCTGGCCGAGATCACCACCCTCGCCACCGAGCTCGGCGTCAACATCGCCGACCTGGAGATCGCCCACTCCAGCGAGGGCGACGCCGGCGTGCTGATCCTGGTGGTGGAGGCCGAGCCCGCCGGCGACCTGTGCCGCGCCCTGGCCGGTCGCGGCTACCACCCCGCCACCCGGAGCCTGCCGTGAGCACCCTGGCCATCGAGCCGCTGGCCGCCCCACCCGACGCCGTGGTCACCGTTCCCGGCTCCAAGAGCATCACCAACCGGGCGCTGGTGACCGCGGCGTTGGCCGAGGGACCCAGCGTGCTCGCAGGGGCGCTGATCGCCGACGACACCGAGGCCATGACCGAGTCGCTGGGCCGCCTCGGCGTGGCGGTGACCATCGACCGGGCGAGCTCCACGGTCACCGTCGAGGGCACCGCCGGCCGGATCCCGCCAGGCCCGACCGAGGTCGACGCCCGGCTCTCGGGGACCACCGCCCGGTTCCTGTTGCCGCTGCTCGCCCTGGGGGAGGGTCGCTACCGGTTGGACGGAGCCGAACCGCTGCGGGCCCGGCCCATGGGACCACTGGTCGACGCCCTGCGCCGGCTCGGCGCCGAGGTCCTCGACGAGGGTCGCGCCGGCCACCTCCCGGTGACCGTGGTCGGGGACAGTCGGCCCGGAGGCGCCGTCGCCCTCCCCGGGGACGTGTCGAGCCAGTTCCTCTCCGCGCTGCTGCTGAGCGGCCCGGCCATGGCGGGCGGGTTGCAGGTCGAGCTCTCCACCCCGCTGGTGTCCCGACCCTACGTCGAGCTCACCGTCGCCACCATGGCCGCCTTCGGCATCCAGGTCGAGCGGGACGACGAGCGGCGGTTCCGGGTGCCCCCGGGGTGCTACCGGTCCGCCCGTCACCGCGTGGAGCCCGACGCCAGCGCCGCCTCCTACTTCTTCGCCGCCGCCGCCCTGTGCGGGGGACGCGTCCGGGTGCCGGGGCTGGGTCGCCGATCGGTGCAGGGCGATCTGCGGTTCGTCGACGTCCTCGAGCGGATGGGCGCCGCCGTGCATCGCCACGACGACAGCACCGAGGTGGTCGGCACCGGGAACCTGGTCGGGGTCGACGTCGACCTGTCCGACTGCTCGGACACGGCCCAGACGCTGGCAGTGGTGGCCGTGTTCGCCTCGTCACCGACGCGGGTCCGGGGCATCGGCTTCATCCGGCGCAAGGAGACCGACCGCATCGCCGCCGTGGTCAACGAGCTGCGCCGCTGCGGGATCGACGCCGACGAGGAGGACGACGGTTTCCTGGTGCGCCCCGGAAGCCCCCGGCCCACGCGCGTCGCCACCTACGGTGACCATCGCATGGCCATGAGCTTCGCCCTCCTCGGCCTGCGGGTGCCCGGCATCGAGATCGCCGACCCCGACTGCGTGGCCAAGACCTTCCCCGGGTTCTTCTCGACCCTCCGCCAGCTCCGCTCGGAGCCGGCGGCGGGTGCCCGCTAAGGTCCGACGCCGTGCGCGTCGTCGCCATCGACGGGCCGGCCGGATCGGGCAAGTCCACGGTCGCCCGGCGCCTGGCCTCCCGGCTCGAACTCGACTACCTCGACACCGGAGCCATGTACCGGGCGGTGGCCTTCGCCGCCCTGCGCCGGGGCATGGACCCCTCCGACGCCGAGCCGGTGGCCCGCATGGCGCGGGAGCTGGAGATCACCGTGGAGGAGCATTGCGTCACCGTCGACGGGGTCGACGCCACCATCGAGATCCGGGGACCGGAGGTGACCCGGGCGGTGAGCGCCGTCGCCGCCAACGCCGGGGTCCGGGCGGAGCTCGTTCGCCGGCAGCGTGAGTGGGCCCGCCAGCGGGGTGGCGGCGTGATCGAGGGCCGTGACATCGGCACCGTGGTGTTCCCCGACGCCCAGCTCAAGGCCTACCTCACCGCCCGACTCGACGTCCGGGCCGCCCGACGGCACCAGGAGGTGGCCGACATGGACTACGAGGCCGTGGCCGCCGACATGGCCCGGCGGGACACATACGACTCCGAGCGCCAGGCCGATCCTCTGCTGAAGGCCTCCGACGCCGTGGCCGTCGACACCAGCGACCGCAGCGTCGACGAGATCGTCGACGACCTGGTCGCCCGGCTGGCTGCCCCCCGATGAAGACGGTGAGGGATCAGGGGCCGCTGCGCCCCCGCTTCTACATGGTCGTGCGAGCCCTCATCGCCGGCTTCGCCCGCATCTATTGGCGCTTCGGCGTCGACGGCGCCGAGCACCTTCCACGCGAGGGAGCGTTCATCCTGGCTCCGGTCCACCGCTCCAACATCGACACCCCCCTCATGTCCACCCTCATCCACCGACCGATGCGGTACCTCGGGAAGCTGGAGATGTGGAAGTACGGGTGGTCGGCGTGGCTCTGGGACTCCCTCGGCGCCTTTCCGGTCCAGCGCGACACCGTCGACCGCGACGCCATGCGCAAGTGCGTCGAGGCCCTCCGGCGGGGCGAGCCGCTGGTCGTGTTCCCGGAGGGAACCCGCAGCAGTGGCCCCGTCGTCAAGGAGCTCTACGACGGTACCGCCTCCCTCGCCATGCGCACCGGCGTACCCATCGTCCCGGTCGGCATCGGCGGCTCGGAGCGGGCCATGCCGCGGGGCAAGCGACTGCTGCGCCCCGTGCGCGTGCGGGCGGTGGTGGGCGCTCCGTTGCTGCCGGAGGCCACCGAGGAGGGCCGGAGCACCTCCCGGCGGGCCATCAAGGCCCTCACCGAGCGGCTGCACACCGAGCTGCAGGCCGCCTTCGACCAGGCCCGCGTCCGCGCCGGCGACTGAGGGCCCGGGGGGTCAGGCTCGGAGCGCGGCCAGGACCTCGCTGGCCGCAACGTCTCGATCCGCAGTGGCGGGGGGCGTGCGGGGTGCGCCCAGCGTCAGCGAGGCCACCACGTCGATGGCGGTCAGGAGCTCCCGCAGCTCGCGAGGCGGGGGAAAGTACTCGTCCTCGGTCGTCGCCGCGACCTCCTCGACGCCCTGGCGGGGGCCGAGGCGCTCGATCACCGAGCGCACCAGCTCCTCCGGGGCGGAGGCACCGGCGGTGACCCCGACGGTGCCGGAGAGATCCTCGGGCAGCTCGTCCGGGCCGTTCACCCGGTGCACCCGGCGGGCGCCGGCCGCCCTGGCCATCTTCTCCAGGGCCACCGTGTTGGAGGAGTTGGCCGACCCGATCACCACCACGGCGTCGCAGCGCGCGGCGATCTGCACCAGCGCCGACTGGCGATTGGTGGTGGCGAAGCACAAGTCGCTGCGCCCGGGCATCCACAGGTCGGGGAAGCGCTGGCGACTGGCTTCGAGCACGCCGGCCCAGTCCTGGTGGCTCAGCGTGGTCTGGGCGAGGAGGGCGACGGGCTGGCCGGTGTCGGGGAGCTGGGCGACGTCGTCCTCGGACTCGACCAGGTGGATGGACTCGGGGGCCACCGCCATGGTGCCCACCGCCTCGTCGTGGCCCTCGTGGCCCACGTAGACGATGGAGTAGCCCTTGCCCGCCCGCACCTTCACCTCGTGGTGCACCTTGGTGACCAGGGGGCACACGGCGTCGACCACGTAGCCGCCGTGGCGGGTGGCGGCCTCGACCACCTCGGGCGCCGACCCGTGCGCCGACAGCATGAGCGGCGCACCGGGAGGGACCTCGGCGACGTCGTCGACGAAGACCACGCCCAGCGCCCGGAAGCGGTCGACCACGAGGCGGTTGTGGACGATCTCGTGGTAGCAGTACACGGGCGGTTCGAAGGCCCGGACCATCCACGACAGGGCCTTGATGGCCATCTCCACGCCGGCGCAGAAGCCCCGGGGCGCGGCGAGCAGGACCTTGTCGACGTCCACGGGCCCACGGTATCGGGGCCTCCGGTCGCCCACCCCGTATCCTCGGCGACATGGCCCTTCCCCGGGTGGTCGCGGTCGCGCCCGCCTCTCCTGCCGAACGCGCCGGCCTCCGCCCCGGTGACGAGATCGTCACCCTGGCCGGGCGCGTCCCGCGTGACGTCATCGAGTGGCAGATGCTGGCCGACGAGGCCGACCTCGAGCTCGAGGTCCGCCGGGGGGGCCTCGACCGCAGCGTCGAGGTGGCCAAGGCCGCCGGCGAGCCGCTGGGCGCCGAGGTGCACTCCGCGCTGTTCGACCAGGTACGGACCTGCGACAACCACTGCGAGTTCTGCTTCATCCACCAGCTGCCGCCGGGGCTGCGCAAGAGCCTGTACCTCAAGGACGACGACTATCGGCTGAGCTTTCTCTACGGCAACTTCACCACCTTGACCCGCTTCACCGAGGCCGACCTCGAGCGGGTGGTCACCGAGGGCCTGAGCCCGCTCAACGTCAGCATCCACGCCACCGACCCCGAGGTGCGGGCCCGCATGCTGCGCAACCGCCGGGGGGCGACCAGCCTGCGGTGGCTGCGAGCCCTGCTCGACCACGGCATCGAGGTCCACGGCCAGGTGGTGGTGTGCCCGGGGGTCAACGACGGCGCCGTCCTCGACGACACGCTCACCGGCGTGCTCGACGAGTACCCGGAGCTGGCGTCGCTGTGCGTGGTGCCGCTCGGGCTCAGCCGCTGGTCGGACGAGGCCAACCTGCGCCCCCACACGCCCAGGGAGGCGGCGGCCGTGGTCGATCTGGTGGAGGGCTGGCAGCAGCTCTTCCTGCGCCTGCTGGGCCGTCGGCTGGCCTTCGCCGCCGACGAGTACTACCTCGTCGCCGGCCGCCCGTTCCCCCCGGCCGAGGCCTACGAGGGCTTCGCCATGCACGAGGACGGCATCGGCATGGCCCGCACCTTCGAGGCCGAGCTGCTGGGCCACGCCGAGGCACCGACCGGGCCCCAGGCCGGCTTCTTCGCCTGGGTCGACGGGGCCCCGGCCGAGGGGTACCGGGCACCCCGCGGGCCCGAGCCCGAGGCCGTGCCGGCGCCCGAACCGGTGTCGGTGCAGCTGCGGCCGCGAAGCCGGCCGAACATCCCCGTGGGCATCCTGACCGGCACCTACGGCGCCCAGGTCATCGGGCCCCTCGTGCAGGCGTTCGACCGTCCGGAGGTGCGGGTGATCCCGGTCGAGAACCGTTTCTTCGGCGGCAACATCGGGGTGACGGGGTTGCTGGTGGGTGACGACCTGGCCCGTGTCCTCGCCGACGAGCCCGAGGGGCACCGCTACCTGCTGCCCGACGTCTGCCTGTCGCAGGGGCGCTTTCTCGACGGCACCGCTCCCGCCGACCTGCCCCGCCCCGTGGAGATCGTGCCCACCGACGGCATCGCCCTGCGCCGAGCCCTGTCCCTCGACCGGCACACGGTGGGCGCCGGCGTGGTGGCGTCGTGACCGGCGACGCCCCGGAGCCGGAGCGGCTGCCCACGGTGGCCATCGTGGGCCGACCCAACGTCGGGAAGTCGACGTTGCTCAACCGCATCGTCGGCCGCCGGGAGGCCATCGTCGAGGAGCAACCGGGCGTCACCCGTGACCGCAAGGCGGTGGAAGCGGAGTGGATCGGCCGGCGCTTCATGGTGGTCGACACCGGCGGTTGGTCGGCCACCGGTGACGCCCTCGACGCCTCGGTCAGCCGCCAGGCCGAGCGTGCGTGGGCCCAGGCCGACGTCGTGCTGTTCGTGGTCGACGTCACCGTCGGGCTCACCCCCGAGGACCAGAAGGTGGCGTCGCTGCTGCGCGGCGGTCCGGTGCCGGTGCTGGTCGTGGCCAACAAGGTCGACGGGGAGACCCGGGAGCCCGACATCTGGGAGTTCGTCAAGCTCGGGCTCGGTGACCCGTGGCCGGTCAGCGCCCTGCACGGGCGGTCGACCGGCGACATGCTCGACGAGGCCGTCCGCCTCCTGCCCCCGCTGCCGGCTCCCGGCCACGACGACCAGCGGCCTGGCCCTCCGGTCGAGGCCAAGGTGCCGGCCGTGGCCATCGTGGGCCGGCCCAACGTGGGCAAGTCCACGTTGTTCAACCGCGTGATCGGCGACGAGCGCTCGGTGGTCCACGACCTCCCCGGGACCACCCGCGACAGCATCGACACCGAGGTGGAGACCGACGAGGGGGTCATCCGCTTCGTCGACACGGCCGGCATGCGCCGCCGGTCCCGCATCGACACCGGCCCCGAGTACTACTCCATGGTGCGGGCGCTGCGCAGCGTCGACGCCGCCGACCTGGCCGTGCTGGTCATCGACGCCTCCGAGGGCGTCACCCACCAGGACCAGCGCCTGGCCGAGCGCATCGACGCCGCTGGGTGCCCAACGGTGATCCTGCTCAACAAATGGGAGCTCCTGGACGCCGAGCAGCGGACCGACGTGACCGCCCAGGTCGCCGACCGGCTGCACTTCATGGCCACCTCCCCGGTCATCAAGGGCAGCGCCCTGACCGGCAAGAGCATCCAGAAGCTGCTCCCCGCCCTGGCCGAGGCGGGTGACGCCTACCGCCGGCGGGTCCCCACCCGAGAGCTCAACCAGGTCCTGCAGGCCGCCCAGGTCGCCCACCCCTCGCCGGCGGGCAGGGTCCTCTACGCCACCCAGGGAGCCACGGAGCCTCCCACCTTCACCCTCTTCGCCAACCGCCGGCTGCCGCCCACCTACCTGCGCTACCTGGAGCGCCGGCTGCGGGAGCACTTCGGCCTGGGGAACACGCCGGTCAAGCTCCGGGTGCGCCAGCGCTGACGCAGGGGGTGGCGGTTCCGGCCCGCACCGACACCTCACCGGTATACGCTCGTCGCAGTCATGATCGAGCGCCCGATCCTCGGGATCGTCGCCGTCGCCGCCGTCCTGGCTGCCTCCGTCTGGGGGCGCTCGGCCCGGCGCCTGCTGCGGGTGTCGCGCCGCATCGACCACAGTACGGGGAGCCACTCCGAGGCAGCGCAGCTGGCCAAGGCGTCCCTGCTCAAGGACACCCACGCCACCGTGCTCTACGCCGCCGTGGCCCTGGTGACGGCGGTGGCCGCCATCTCCACCTCGGCCTGGGCCGATGCCATCAGCGTGATCCTGCTGGTTCCGGTGGTCGTCTCACTGCGCTACGCCCAGCAGCTCGCCAACCACGCCCGGCTCACCGAGAGCCGCAGCCAGCTCGAGCAGCGAGCGCAGGAGGTGCTGGTCCAAGAGGCGCTCGCCCCCAAGCGGTGGGCCGCCCGACTGGCGCCCGAGGAGGTGCCCGAGTTCGCCGGCTTCGAGCTCGGCACGGTCTACCAGGCGGGTACCGGGATGATGGCCGGGGACTTCTACGACGTGTTCCGGGCCGCACCCAACCGGGTGGCGGCGGTGATCGGCGATGTCGCCGGGCACGGCATCGAGCCCTCGATCAGCGCGTTCCAGGCAAAGCACCTGCTCCGGGTCTTCCTCCGCCAGTACCGCGACCCGGCCCAGGCGCTCGAGGAGCTCAACACCCAGATCTCGGGCATGGACCGCGGCGAGGAGTTCATCTCCATGTGCGTGGTGGTGTTCGACACCGAAGCCGGCACGCTGCGCTACGCCTCCGCCGGCCACCCCTCCAGCTTCTTCTGCGGTGACGACGAGGTCCGTTCGCTCAAGGCCACCGGCCCGCTGATCTCGCTCGAGCGCCACTCCACCTACACCAGCCGGGAGATCCCACTCGAAGGCGGCGACCTGGTGGTGATGTACACCGACGGCCTGGCCGAGGCCCGCAACGGCGAGCAGCTCTTCGGCGAGGAGCGCATCGCCGCCCTCATCCGGCGGGACCCGTCGGTCGACCCCGACGTGCTCTGCAAGGCCCTGGTCGAGGCGGCTGCCGACTTCGCCACCTCGCCGGTGACCGACGACATCGCCATCCTCGCCATCCGCCGCATCTGATCCACCGAGTCGTCCTCCGACGGCCCGCCGGCCGGACCCGAGTCGTAGCCTGGCGAGGTGCCCTGGTGTGACGGCTGCAGCCGGTTCTGGACGGTCGACGCCGTGGCCGCCGATCGGGCCTGCCCGAGCTGTGGTGACGAGCTGCCCGAGCCGGGCGTGGGCGAGGACCTCACCACGCCGTGGCACTTCAAGCTGCTCGTCGTGGCCGTGGTCGTCTATCTCGGCTGGCGGGCCGTACAGGGCGTCCAGTGGCTCGTGGCCAACCTCTAGGAGAGGCTCGGATCAGGAGCCGGGGACGCTAGGGTGACGCCCACGGGCTGTGGCGCAGCTTGGTTAGCGCGCTTGACTGGGGGTCAAGAGGTCGGGAGTTCAAATCTCCCCAGCCCGACA